>JAFYBU010000041.1 GCA_017540065.1 Alphaproteobacteria bacterium | reverse complement strand
CCTGATGAATTCCGGAACTAACCAACGATACCCTTTTGCCACAGGTTTCAACACAGCCTTATCGGCGGCTTGGTTAAAGGAAAAAATGCCGCGATTAACGGGTTCTAACGGATCGTTTTCCGTGCTTTGAACAGAGTTTTCATCCAATTGATTTTGGGTGCTGGCACAACCTGACAAAGGGCCGTTTACCCCCAACATTAAAATCAAAATCAACAAAAACATTCTCTTTTTGAACATTTTTTCCTTGCTTTTCTTGCGAATTTACTCCACACTTAAAGATAAGCTAATGGTAGCAATAACTCAATAAAAGGTCAAGGGAAAAAGATGTTGAGGAGACTTAAAGACATACTTTTTTTAGGAATTTCAATATGTTATGCTGTTCCTTGCTATGCACAATTTATAGACGATATTCCTTTGTTTGATGATGTGAAGGAAACAAAAAAAGAAGAAAAAAAGGCGCCACCTGAAAAGCCGGTAACTGCGCCAAAGCCTGAACAAACACCTGCACCATCCCCAAATGTTGAAGCGCCTAAACCGACCGAGCCGAATATCGGACGTAAGGCAATTCCGCTGGATAAATTGGTTTTGACGCCGGCTCCTTTGCCAGAGGTCAGTATTGATTTGCAAGATAATGTGTCATCCGAACCGTTGCCTAATCAACCACCGCCACGGGTTAATACGCGCCAGGAAAGTATTACGATTCCTCCGATGGATAATGGGGAAACTCCTCAACCGTCCGCACTTGTGAATGTGCATGACGTGCGTCAATTTGATATTGAAGAATTTTCATTGGGAATGTTACCCAAAGAAGTGGTTCGCACTGCCATTCGCAAAGGCTATAAACTGATTAAGGCCAAAAAGGCAATTCCTTTGTTCCAAACGACACATTATGATACATTATGCAGACAATCGGGGGTATATGTGCCTGATAAATTGCGTGATTGTATTCGGGGATATGCCCAACAAAACAAACAAGACTATGTGGAAGAAATTATTTTGGAAAAAAAGGCAACGCGTGAATCTTTCCAATTCAATTTTACTTCACCGGCCACAGGGAATGAATTGTTCCGAATTGTTTATCGAACAAGGGGGGATAATTCTTTGGCATTTACCCGTCCGAATGTGGTGAAAAAATTAAATCGTAAAGAGGCCTTTTTTAATGCAGTTTTTAATATGTATGGTTATCCGGACGATAACAACAAATTAGTATGGGGTAGCCCAGAGGATGCGTATATGCAGGTTTCAATGTCCGGTTCATCCTATGATGGCACAATTATTCTAAATGACACAAAGTTATCCAATGAAGATTATTTTGCCGCATCAGATTGGAAAGCGGAAACAGAAACTCCATATCATTTTGGTTTTGACGAATAAAGGGGACACATATGGCAGACGCAAATGATTATCTGATAAATTATACCAGACAAGCCAGGGAAGGGCAACTTACCCCTCTTATCGGGCGTGCAAAAGAATTGGAACGGTTGATTCATATTTTGTTACGCGCCAGTAAAAATAATCCGGTTGTTGTGGGACCTGCGGGAATCGGGAAAACAGCTCTTCTAAAAGGGTTGATTTCATTTATGGCCAGCGGGGATGCACCAGAATACATGCAATCACGGGAAGTCGTCAGTTTGGATGTGGCAAAATTGATGTTGGATGCAAAAGATGATAAAGAATATGCCGATTTGGCAAAACAGGCCATCCAATTTATTATAGATTCCGACAAACAAAAAGTATTATACCTGGATGATATCAGCTTTTTGGTTCAAATGGATTCCAATCCTGAAAACAGAGAAGTGGCCAAATTTTTGAAATTGGCTTTGGTTGCCGATAAAATCAACTGCATGACAGAAACGAATACCGTTCTCTTTGTCAGCTTTTTGGAAAAAGATTCTGCTGTCATGGCACACATGCAATCGTTGTTGTTGGAAGAGCCGACATTGGATGAAAGTATTGAAATTTGTGATGCGCGTAAAGGGGCATTGGAAGGCCATTACAGTATTGTGATTCCGCCCGAAACAGTCCGGGTGGCTTGTCAATTAACGGGGCGTTATGTAAAACAGAGGGCTTTCCCTGAAAAAGCGCTGGACTTGTTGGATGATTCTGCCAGTTTGTTGATGATGGATATTGCGCGTGGGGAAGTGGCATCCGAATCAAATACATTGACTCAAGATTTTTGTTTCCGGACGATTTCTGATTGGACCGGAATTCCGGTGGAAAAAGTGGATGCGGAAGATAAAGCACGGCTTGCCCATGCGGAAGATATTTTGCGCGAACGTGTGGTGGGACAAGATAATGCTGTTCAGGTGGTGGCTGAAGCTTTGCGTCGGTCGCGTTCCGGATTACAAGATCCTAATCGTCCGATCGGATCTTTCCTGTTTATCGGTACTACGGGAACCGGTAAAACGGAATTGGCCAAATCATTGGCTGATTTTATGTTTAATGATGAAACAGCACTGATGCGTTTGGATATGTCCGAATATATGGAACGTAATTCGGTGGCGCGTTTAATCGGGCCGCCTCCGGGATCGCCGGGATTTGAAGCCGGGGGATTGTTGACAGAATCTATTCGTTTGAAACCTTTCCAAGTGATTTTGTTTGACGAAGTGGAAAAAGCGCACTTGGATATTTTAAATTTGATGTTGCAGTTATTGGACGAAGGACGTTTGACGGACAGTAAAGGGGTAACGGTGGATTTTCGTAACACTATCATTATTTTAACTTCTAACGTCGGGGCGAATTTGCCCAGCTATCAACGTGTGGCAAAATTAACAGAATATTTCCGTCCGGAATTTTTGAACCGTTTGGATGATATTGTGTCGTTCCACCAATTAAAGCCGGATCATTTGCGTAAAATTGTGGAAATTCATTTGGGTAAGTTATTGAAACGTGCTGCGGCTATTGGGTATCAGGTAACGGTGGATGAAAAAGCAAAAGATTGGTTTGTGGATGAAGTGTTTGCCAGCAAATTCGGGGTGCGTGCGTTAAAACGTTTGATTCAGGATCAAGTGGAAAATCCGCTTTCTTTGCTTATTATGCAGGAAAAAATTCACCCCGGTATCCCTGTGTTTTTGAATGTGGATTCGTCGGGGCGTAAATTGCAAGTATATGCTAAACGCGGTGAAGCCAAAATCGAACCTCCACCTCCCGCACAGGAAAAAGAAATAATTGAAGAAGTTGTGGAAGAAAAGGAAGAAGAATTTGTACCGTCTCCACGACCGGAAGAAATGCCTGCGGAAAATGCACCTGAACCGGCTTCTGAAACAGAATCTCAAAATGTCCCAGAATCTGACGAAACAACTGCTTGATTGGTATGCGCAAAACGGGCGTGAAATGCCTTGGCGCGTTAAAGGGGGAGCTCACCCTGATGCGTATGCTGTGTGGATCAGTGAGATTATGTTGCAACAAACAACGGTGGCGACGGTTGTAGATTATTTTATTCGCTGGATGAAAAAGTTCCCGAATATCAAAGCGCTGGCAACGGCAGATTTGCAGGATGTTTTATTGGCGTGGCAGGGACTTGGTTATTATACGCGCGCCAGGAAAATTCATGAATGTGCCAAAGTTTTAATGGAAAAATATAACGGCAAAATTCCGAACCGGCGTGAAGAACTTTTGAAATTACCCGGCATCGGACCTTATACTGCCAGCAGTATTTGTTGTTTTGCTTTTAATCAACCAGAAACGGTGGTGGATGGAAACGTGATGCGCGTTATTGCCAGATTGCATGGAATAACAAAAGAAATTACGGCCCCAGATATTTACCCTTTGGCGCAAAAATTAACACCTCAAAATCAAGGGGCGGATTACGCCAGTGCCATTATGGATTTGGGAGCGACGGTGTGTACGCCGACGAATCCGAAGTGCAACCAGTGTCCTTGGATAAAAAACTGCACGGCATATAAAAAGAGGATCCAAGAAAAAATCCCTGTTATCAAAAAACTCGCGAAAAAAGAAAAATTCGGCCAGCTTTATCTGATTCAAAACAATCAAGGAAAATATTTGATTCAACAACGGTCGGGAAAAGGATTGTTGGCAGGGTTATGGGAATTTCCGTGGGAAGAAACAGAAAAACTTTCTTCTCAAAAATATCCACACGTGGTGCATGTGTTTACACACTTCAAATTAACTTTGGAACTCATCCGATTTTCGGCAGAAAAAGCCCACGATTTCCCAAACGGTGTTTGGGTTCACCCAAAAGACTTCGACAAATACCCTTTTCCAACTTTGATGAAAAAAGTTATACGAAAACTGTAAATTATTTTTCCAACACTGCTTTAATTCGGCGCACACCGGCGGAAGAAGATTCTTCTTTTTTGATTTTGAAATGTCCCAAATCACCAG
Source organism: Alphaproteobacteria bacterium (assembly GCA_017540065.1). GTDB lineage: Bacteria > Pseudomonadota > Alphaproteobacteria > CAAHEQ01 > UBA3637 > UBA3637. The sequence goes on along the minus strand of JAFYBU010000041.1, from coordinate 1,691 downwards.
TGTTAGCAGCATGGGGACCTCCGCATACTTCCTTGGAAAAATCACCCATGGTGTAAACTTTTACCAATTCGGCATCATACCGATCCTTAAACAACGCGGTTGCTCCTTCAGCCACAGCTTTATCCAAGGGCATTTCTTCACAAGTAATCGGCATTTTACGATTGATGGCCTCGTTTACCAAATCTTCCACTTGTTTTACTTCTTCAGGTGTCATTTTACGACCGAACGAAAAGTCAAAACGCAAACGTTCTGGTGTAATATTACTGCCTTTTTGGGCAACTTCAGGTCCCAAAACTTTACGTAATGCAGCATGTAATAAGTGTGTAGCAGAATGCAGATTTGTTGTTTCTTCTGAATGATCGCTCAGACCGCATTTGAATTTTTGTTCGGAACCGGCGCGTGATAATGCTTGATGTGCTTCAAAACATTTATTAAAGCCATCGACATCTACAGCCAAACCGTTTTCCGTTGCAATTTCTTCAGTAAATTCCAACGGGAAGCCATAGGTATCGTACAAATGGAAAGCTGTTTGTCCATCAATGGTTTTATCCTTTAAATTAGACATCACTTTGTCCATTTCTTTTAATCCTGTGGTTAAGGTGCGGCTGAATAATTTTTCTTCTTTGGTCAGCTCATCCAAAATAAACTGTTTGTTGCGTTCCAATTCTGAGTAATCCGGGGCATAACGATTAATCACCGTTTTTGCTAAATTTGGCAATTCAACTGGGTCAATCCCCAATTTTTTCATATTCCGAATAGCAATACGAATCAGACGGCGTAAAATATATCCCTGATCGGTATTGGAAGGTGTTAACCCCCGATCATCACCCAAGATAAACACACTGGCACGCAAATGATCAGCGATTTTACGAAAAGCCTTTAAATCGTCATTATATTTTTTCCCTGACAGATTTTCTAATTGTTTGATTGTGTCAGAAAACATTTCAGTGGAATACACATCTTGAATCCCGTTCAAAAAGCACAAAGTGCGTTCTAAGCCCATTCCTGTATCCACATTTTTTTGTGCTAACAGTTCATATTTACCATCAGCTGTTTTGTTGTATTGCATAAATACATCATTCCAAATTTCGGTGTATTTACCACAATGACACCCGGGTTTGCAATCAGGACCACATTTGGGTTGACCGTTATCAATGAACATTTCCGTATCCGGACCGCAAGGACCGGTTTGACCGGCGGGTCCCCACCAGTTATCTTCTTTACCACAGAAAAAGATTTGGTCATCCCTTAAACCTTGTTCTTTCCAATAGCCAGCTGTTTCTTCATCGCGGGGGGCATCTTCATCACCTGCAAAACAAGTGACAGCTAACTGTTCTTTTTTGAAACCTAATTTTTGAGTCAAAAATTCAAAACTCCAAGCCACCATTTCTTTTTTGAAATAATCCCCCAGCGACCAGTTCCCCATCATTTGGAAAAAGGTCAAATGGCTGGCATCCCCAACATCCGCAATGTCGTTAGTGCGCACACATTTTTGAATATCCGTCAGGCGTGTCCCTGCCGGATGCTTTTGCCCCATTAAATAAGGAATCAACGGTTGCATACCGGCAGTTGTGAATAGCACAGTCGGGTCGTTTTCAGGCAACACGGAAGCCGATGGAATTTCGGTGTGTCCTTTACTTTTAAAAAAATCTAACCAGAGCGTACGTAATTCATGATAGGTAAACGGCATT
>JAFYBU010000040.1 GCA_017540065.1 Alphaproteobacteria bacterium | reverse complement strand
CTTCGGCAGGTTGTTCTGCAGAAGCAGCCTTTGCAGCTTCTTCGGCAGCTTTTGCGGCTTCAGTTTCGGCCTTGGCAGCTTCTTCAGCAGCAATACGAGCTTCTTCAGCGGCTTTCATGCGTTCTTGAGCCTTGGCTTTCGGTGCGGACTTTTTCGGTGTTTCGCGCACAGCCGGCTTTTCACAAATGCCCAACAAAGCAAACAATTTTTGAATGCGTTCTGTGGGTTCGGCACCTTTGGCCAACCAGGCTTTTGCTTTTTCCACATCTACACGCAAAGCATCTTTGCTGTCTTTGGGAAGTAAGGGGTTATAAAAACCCAATTCTTCAATAAACCGTCCGTCACGACGGCAACGCTTATCTGCCACAACGATCTTGTGAACAGGGCGATGTTTGGCGCCCCCACGGGCTAAACGAATTCTAACTGACATTTTTCCTTTCCTTTCTGTTGTAGTTAGACCTTAAACGGAGGAAATCCTCCGCCATTCATCATGGAACCGGGATTAACACCCATTTTTTTCATCATGGACATCATTCCGAATGGTCCCATTTTTTTGAATTTCTTCATCACATCTGCCATTTGCTCGTATGATTTCAGCAAACGGTTGACGTCTTCCACCTTGACCCCGGCCCCGGCTGCAATACGTAATTTCCGGGCGGCCTTCAAAATTTCGGGGTGTTTTCTTTCTTTCGGAGTCATGGCTAAAATAATAGCTTGTTGACGACGAATCAGGCGATTGTCCACCTTGGATTCGTCAATTTGTTTGGCAAAACGAGCAACGCCGGGTATCATTTTCATAATCCCTTTTACATCCCCCAGTTTGTCCATTTGTTTTAATTGAGCCAGTAAATCTTCTAATGTAAATTGGCCTTGCATCATGCGCATAGCTTGCTCGGCCATATCTTCCTGGTTTACCTTTTCCATGGCCGTTTCAACCAAACCCACCACATCGCCCATTCCCAAAATACGATCGGCAATCCGTTTGGCATCAAAAGCTTCCAACGCATCCACTTTTTCGCCCACCCCCATATATTGAATAGGTAAACCCGTTATTTGACGCACGGATAAAGCCACACCACCGCGCGCGTCTCCATCCACTCGGGTCAAAACCAAACCGGTCAAGGTGATTTTTTCTTGGAATGCTTTAACAACATTCAAGGCATCTTGTCCCATTAAAGTATCCAAAACCAATAATGTTTCGGCGGGCATTTTGAATTTTTGCAAATCAACCAATTCCCGCATCATTTCTTCATCAACAGCCAAACGACCAGCAGTATCCCAAATCAACCAATCATATTTTTCTTGTTCGGCAACTTTGATGGCACGCCCGGCAATTTCAAGCGGTTTTTCACCCGCCACAATTGGCAAAACGTCTAATTCATTTTTTTGTCCTAATTCAGCCAATTGCTCTTGGGCTGCCGGCCGATAAGTATCCAAGCTGGCCAATAAAACCCTTTTTCCTTCTTTTTTTAACTTCAGGGCAATTTTGGCCGTGGTCGTTGTTTTCCCGGATCCTTGCAACCCCACCATCATCAAAACATTTGTTTGATATGGATTTGCTTTTAGCGGAGTCGATTCACCCAATAACGATACTAATTCATCATGCACGATTTTGACAACCATTTGGGCGGGTTGAATGGATTTAACAACTTCTTGTCCGACGGCTTTTTCTTTAATTTTGTTGATGAATTCTTTTACGACTGGCAAGGCTACATCAGCTTCCAATAAGGCAATCCGAATTTCACGCGCTGTTTCATCCAAAACCGCCTCTGTGATAAGTCCGCGTCCGGTAAGCTTATCAAATACCTTCGTCAGCCGTTCTGTCAATCCACCAAACATAAAAACCTTTCACATACAGTTTTGCCCCAATGTATGAACCATCACAGATTGGGGTGCCTCCAACGGAAGCTAAAACACTTAGCGATATCGGAAACGGCGACATTATACACGATTTTTAACGTAAAGTCAAGTAATTAATTGAATTACCCCCTATTGTGACACTTTGATGACACAAATAAGAACAATGTATGACATTTTAGAGTATTTTATCCCATCCCAAAGACTTTTTGTTCATTCTTTTATATATTGTTTTTAATTTTTTCAAACAAAGGAGCTTATATGAAAAAATATCTTTTAAGTACTATTTTAACCTGCGCTATTGCAACGAACGCATCTGCTGCGGGATACCAACTACAAGAATATTCCGTAACAGGTTTAGGGCGCGCCTTTGCCGGTGTCGGCGTGATGGGGGATGATTATTCCGCTATTGCGTTTAACCCAGCCGGGATGAGTGTGGTTGAAAAATCGGGTTTACAAACAGGCCTTATTGCTACGGATATTCGCGGATCGGTCAGAGGAACTTCTCAACCCAAAGGCTATCCTTTTCCCAAAACAGGTAAAACGAACAGCCGCATTTTCCGTGTTATGCCCAACTTTTTCGGACAATACAAAGTCAACAACAAACTGGATTTAGGGTTGGGATTGTATGTTCCTTTCGGATTGGCAAACGATTATAAAAATGATTGGTTCGGCACGGAACACGGTCAATATTCCGGTATTACCGTTGTTAATTTGACTCCCAGTATTTCTTATAAATTACTTGATACGTTGGCAATCGGTGCAGGGATCAATCTTCAATATACCGTAGCACATTTGACCGGAGGAATTGTCGGAGGCGGTTCCACTAATATGCATGATGCTGACGATTTTGGTGTCGGTTATAATATCGGCTTGGTCTTTACGCCTTTTGAAAAAACACGTTTTGGTCTTTCTTATCGCAGTAAGGTTGATCACAAATTACAAGGCAAAAATAAGGGAAATTCCGGAGCAACAGGTTACACCTTTTTGGACGGAGAACATAAGGTCAATGCTAAAATTACAACTCCAGAAACTGTTATTTTTTCAGCATCTCAAGGAATTGGGGACAAATGGACCATTTCCGGAACAGCCCGTTGGACACGATGGAGCCGTTTCGATCGGTTGAATATTTATCAGGAAAATTATCCCATCCCCGGTCAACCACTCAGTTCAACAAACGAAAATTGGCGAAATACATGGCTGTTGGGTGCCGGTGTTGATTATAAAGCGTGCAAAAACTTAACCTTACGGTTTGGTTCAGCTTGGGACAATACAGCTGTTCGTTCAGCCAAATATCGCACCCCACGTATTCCGGATGAACGTCGGATTTGGGTATCTGTCGGGGCCAGCTATACCAAAAATAATTGGCAGATAGATGCAGGCTATTCGCACTTGTTTGTACACAATGCAAAAGCTCGGGGAACTGCCGATAACAGCGGAACTTTTAACGGAAAATATCGTATCAAATCCGACATTTTCGGCATTGGTGTTCAATATAAGTTCTGAAAAGGAAAAGGGGCTTGGAATCGTGCCCCTTATTTTTTTTATTTTTAGTGTTGCAATTTGAAAAAATCTGTGGTAGAAAAGATTTGTGTTCCAAAAAAATATAAGGAGAAATTAAATGATTAAAAAATTAAAAAGAGTATTACATAAAGAAAAGCCCGCTTCCGAAGAAAAAGAAGGGACTTGTTCTTGTGGATGCGGTTGTGGTTGCGGCTGCGGCAAAAAATTAGTGGCCGCTTTGGTTGTTGCCGGTGTGGTCGGTTTTATCGCCGGTCGTTTGGGCTGTGGTTGCAGTGAAGCCAAAATGAATGAAAAATTAACCGCTTATATCAACCAAAATCCAAAAGTTATCATCGATTCTGTTGAACGTTTCTACAGAGATTTGGAAAAGAAACAAAGAGCCGGTCGCGGAAAACCCGCAGAATTGGCTGTTGCTCCTGCCGAATTGATCGCAGAAATCGTCAACGACAAAACAAACTATTCTTTGGGTAACACTAACGGTAAGTTCGTTATCATTGAATTTTTTGATCACCAATGCGGATGGTGCAAAAAGACCAACAAAGAAATGCGCGAAGCCGTTAAACGTGCAAAGAACATTCGTTGGATCCCAATTGACACACCGATTTTTGGTGAAGCTTCTGAAACAATTGCCCGTTATGTGTTAGCTGCCGGCGAACAAGGCAAATATGCTCAAATGCATGAAGCTGTCGGAAATGCACAAGGTCATTTGGATGAAGCCGCTTTGGTGAAATTGGGTGAAGGCTTGAAATTGGATACAAAGAAATTAAAAGCTGATGCCAATGGCGAAAAGATTCGTGCCAAGTTGGCCGCCAACAGAAAGTATGCCGAAAAATTGAACATTAACGGCGTGCCGATGTTGATTGTGGATGGCAAAATCAATCCGGGTGCTTTATTAGGTGAAAATTTGGAAAAAGCTGTAAAAGCCTCCAACGAAAAGAAATAAGCACCTATTTCGAAAAAAGGGGGAACCGAGGTTTTCATAACCTCGGTTTTTTCTTGTTTTTTTCAAAAAAAAGTGTTAAAAAGAACTTATGAAGAAGGGGATCATCGTTTTTGCTTTAATGATTTTGCTGGCCGGATGTTCGTCCACGGTGCGTGTGCGCCGGGGGGATACCCTGTATTCCATTGCCAAAAAAAAGAATGTTCCTTTGCGCGCCTTAATCCAAGAAAATAATTTGTCCGCCCCCTATACAATCAAAGTCGGACAACTTTTGAAAATCCCACAGAAAAAAACGTACACCGTTCGCAAAGGGGACACCCTGTATTCTATCGCCAGAAAATTTGATTCTAACGTGACAGATGTGGCACGTCAAAATAATATCAAGCCCCCTTATACCTTAAAACCGGGACAGGTTTTGGTTGTAAAATCATGGGATGACGCAGGAACAACAGTGACGACTTCTTCCGCCTCTTCTACAACGACTACCAAAGCCTCCTCATCCACATCGTCAAAGGGGAAAACCGCCTTAAATCCGCCCGAGAAAAAAGCCAAAAATACCCCCACAAAACAGGCTATACAGGTGCCAAAATCTGCGCAAAGTAAACGTTTTTATCGTCCCATTTCCGGCAAAATTATCGAAAGCTTCGGGACCACAAAATCCGGCGTTCACAACGACGGTATTAACATTGCTGCAAAGGCCGGTACGCCTATTTTGGCGGCCGAATCAGGAACGGTGGCTTATGCCGGAAATGATTTGAAAGGATACGGCAATTTAATTTTATTAAAACACGACGGCGGTTGGTTTACGGCTTATGCTCATGCTGATAAAATTACGGTCAAAAAAGGAGCAACTGTGAAGGCAAAACAAGCCATCGGAACGGTCGGAAAAACAGGCGGCGTCACCACCCCGCAACTTCACTTTGAGGTTCGTTACAAAACAAAACCTGTTGATCCAACAACTTACTTGAAATAAGAACTTGCTTTTTATCTTTTCTTTATGATACACTAAAAAAAACAAAAGGGGTTAAAATGAAAAAAATACTTTTTATTTTAGGAATCACAACCTGTTTGGCAAGTCAAGCACAAGCTGGCTTAATTGAAGGTGTTTTGGCATATCAATATAAACAATACCCGACCGCTTTTGCCGAATTTAATTACTTGGCAAACGAAGGGGATCCTGCCGCCAATTATTATTTAGGAAAGCTTTACCAGGAAGGATTAGGTGCTCCCCAAAATGAAGCGCGGGCATTTTCCTTGTTTCAAGCGGCTGATTCCGGTTATTACTTTCCGGCCACCGCCGAATTGGGAAAAATGTTGTTAAACGGTTCTGCCCAAGTACCGCCGGATCCCAAAAAAGCAATTGCCTTATTAAAAAAGGCCACTCACGCAGGCGAAAGTGATGCTGCCTTTATGTTAGGGCAAGCCTATGCCTTCGGAACAAATGTTGAACCCAACTTAAATTATGCCTACGGATATTATCTGCTTTCTGCATTAAGTGGAAATATGAAAGCACAATATGCTTTGGCAAAGCTTTATCTTGAAGGGCGTGGCGTTCCTCAAGATTATACGGAAGCGTTAAAATGGATGACACGTTCCGCCAATCAGGGGTATGTTTTGGCACAAATTGAACTGGCCGATATTTATATGGCAAATCAACGGTTAAAAAATGCCGCAAAAGCATACAGTTGGTACAGCATCATTGCTGCTTATAACATTGATGAAATCGGACGCAGAGCTAAAGAAAAACGTGACGCTTTGGAAGAAGGATTGGATACAAAAGTTTTGGCTGCACAACAAACTTCTGTTCGGTCATGGAAACCCATCCCCGCAGAAGAAAGCGTTTCTTCAAAGGAAAAAGAAGAAACACAAATTCCACAAATTCCCGGGTTTAATGATGCTCAATCCTTGCAAGATTTGCTGATCTCAGAAGGATATTTACCCCAAAACGGGAAAAAATACGGCATTACAACCAAAATGGTGGATGAAGCCATTGCTTATCAAAACGCTGACGAATTGGTCAGAAAAATTGATGCAATCGGTCACAAAGGAAAAACAACTGCATACGGGTATTTGGGGGATTTGTACAAAACACGTTTGGCCGATTTAACGGAAGCGTTTAATTGGTATAAAAAAGGCGCAGAAGCCGGTGATTCCTATGCCGAATATCAATTAGCCAAAATGTATTGTGAAGGTCAAGGAATTTCTCAACCAGATGCCGCCAGCTGCTATGCCTGGTTAAAAATAGCCCAAAAAGAGCAAAATCCCATTTTGAACGGATTAATCCAAAATGCCTTGAACCTGGTAGAACAAAGCGCCACAAAAGAAGAATTAGACGCCGGAAGAGAATTGATGAAAACGTTGGAAAAATCACCGGAAGAAAAAACGGAAAAGAAAGCCAACATTCTTAATTTCTTTTAAAAAGAAATCGTTGTTTTTATCCCAATGGATTGATGATACGTTTTAGTGTTTGATTTTGCATGCCCGCGTGCTTGCCATTCACCTTCAACACCAAAAGCAAGCCATGATGTGGCCATGTAAGAAAGTTCTCCGCGAATTCCGTAAGAGCGTTCTTTGATATTCTTATCATATTTCAAATACAACGTTGTATCTAATGTCATTTTATCATTGACAGGTTGAAAAACACCTACATCTCCGCGATATACAGGATCATTAAATTGGGGGCGTGCATTCATCGGAAATTTTCCGTATAAATTGATATAAGGAGTCATTTTTTGCAGCTTTTTCCCCAAGCGTACTTGGGCATCCATTTGACGACGCGGTTCAAAGAAAACATTTGTTGTTTGATGATACCACGTGGAAAGTTGGGTTAAAATCCCACCCACTTCCCATTGCCCCTTTAATCCGGCAGAATATCCCTTGGTGTGCGGAAAAGAACCGTTTTGTTTTATCCAATTCAAATCCCCTGCAACCAATGCGGCAAACCCTCCCCCTAAGCCAACGGCCAATTCTTGTCCTAATGTGCGTTGATACATGCGGGGCATTGTTTTACGTTTATTTTTAGCATAATGCCCGGTTGTTTTACTTTGAACATGCCCCAATTCCGGTAAATAAAAAGGGGATGTGATTTCATTTGCCATTACAGGCAAAGCCAAAAAAGAAAGAAAACCTATTGTTAAAATTTTCATTGTTTTTCCTTTCGTTTAACTTTTTTTCAATTTTTGTGTCAGTTCTTTTTTTAAATCATCCGTCAAATCAACTTCCAAATCCAGCGCCTTTTTATATTGGAACCCGGCTTCACGGTGACGACCCAATTCTGCATAAATGTCACCCAAATGCGCGTTAATCAAGGCACTTTGGGGCATCAAATCCACCGCACGTTCAGCTAACGGCAAGGCCAAATATGCATTCTTTTTTTTCAAATGCCCAAAAGCTAAACTGTCCAAAATATACGGGTTGTTCGGTTTTTTAGTATGTGCTTTTTGAACCAATTCAAATCCTGATTCAATATCTCCCATTTCCAATTGGTGATACCCCAGATCATTTAACAACATCGGGTTTTCAGGATCCAGCGCCTGCGCCCGTTTCAAATCCGATAACATTTTCTCGCTTTCTCTTGTTCCATATAACGACCCTCTGGCCACATAGGCACGAATCAACGGACCGTTTTGTGGGCGTTCTTCCAACAACGGAATCAAACGATTGTAAACACGCAACGCTTTTTCATTTTGTTTTTGATGCTGATAAACCTCCCCCATCAATGTCAATAAAGGGACATTTTTAGTGTTCGTTTTTTCCAACGCTTCTAATTTTTCCAACCCTTCTTTTTCCCTTTCCATCAATATCAAATTTGTTGCTTGTTTAAATTCCAAAGTGGCAGAATAGAACTTTAACCGTTGATAATAAGACAGCGCCACCTGAGGTAATTGCAGCCCTTCGGATAATTCGGCCCCCCAAACCAACGCCATTTGTTTATCTGGTTGCAGTAACAAAGAAATGCTGTTCAAAGCCAAAGCTTCTTCCCGGCTTAAACGACCACCGCCACCTGTTGCCGACATCAAATAAAATGTTTCGGCCAATCCTTTTTCAGGGGTTATTTCTGTCTGTCCGATTTGCCACAATAAATTTGCCGTGGCCTGATACGTGTTCATCAATTCGTTGTATTTTTTATTCAGGGCTGATTGTTCCCAATTTCCGATTTTCACAATCGTATTTTTCAACAAAGGAAAATATCCGACAGCGGCCAAATCATGATCCCCCATTTGATTGATTCCTTTTTGAATTAAATCATCATCATGGAAATAATGTCCCAATAAAACTTTTTGATATCCGGCCATAAAGGGTTTTGCCTTCAATAAATTAATTTCAGATACAGCTGCTTTTTCATCTTGTTTTTGTGCGTAAATCCATGCCCGAATCAAAGGCGATAAAAGGGCATCTGTTTCTTTTCCTTTTTTTTGTTGCAATAAGATCAACGCTTTTTGGGTATCACCCTTTTTAAAATTGTTTGCTATTTCCAAATAATCTGAAAACATTTTATCATTGTGAATATCAGATAAATAAGGAATAACTTCTTCCGGAACCCCTTGAATCATTGCAAACAAATAAACGCTTTCCAACAAACTTTCATTTTTGGGATCTTGTTCCAAAACTTTTTTATATGCTTTGATGGCGCGCAATAAGTCTTTGTTTCCACGCGCAATATTTCCGGTTAAATACGCATCCACAGGAATTTTTTCAGGCAACAAACGTTGGCTGATCCATAAATCTTTCAAATCCGTACTGGAGGGAGATGTTTCTTTTTTGAAATACCCGGAAATCACTATTCCCAAAACCAAACAAAGAGCGGGATAAATCCATAATCTTTTTTTCATAAATACTTCCTTTTTTCTTTCTATTATGGTATAGTTATTTTCATAAAAGAGCAAGTAAAAATGAACATTTTTCAAAAATTATCTTGGATGCAACAAATGGGAATTCGTCATCTATGTGATGAAAAGCCCCGTCCTTTAACAACGCTTTCTTCCCCCAAAAAGAGTCCCGTTGATTTGAAAAAACTGGATAAGTCTTTGGCCGTATCCAAAAGCGGTTTAAGCGTAACGGCAACCCATCCTTTGGGGGGCGCGGGCGTTATACCGGCAAAAGTTATGTGTGTATTAGAGGCTCCCTCTGCGGCCGAAGACAGGTCCGGAATTCCTTTGTCCGGTCCGGAAGGAGATTTGTTAAAGAAAATGCTGGCCGCCATCCAGTTGGACACACAAATTCAAACATACGTTACCTATTTAAGCCCATGGCGCCCCCCGGGTGCACGCTTGTTGACAAACACGGAAATACAAGAAGGATTTTCTTTGTTACAAAAACGAATTCAGGCCGTAAATCCCAAAGTTTTGTTGGGATTTGGGATGACTGTCACGCGCGCATTGACGGGAACAACGTTGGGACAAATCAGAAACAAGCATGGAGAATATCAAAAAATTCCCGTATTTGCCACATTTGCCCCCAATTTTTTAATTAAAAATGAAAATTATAAAAAGCAGGCTTGGGCCGATTTAAAAGCGTTTCACGCCTTTTTGGAAAAAAACTTATAACCTTATTGTGCGGAATCGTTCGTCGGATAAATTGAACTGACAAGTGCCCAGACAGAAGACAATCCCACCAAAATATAAACTATTCGCGTGAGCGTTGTCATTTGCCCGAATAAAAAAGCAATCAAATCAAAATTAAAAGCGCCCACCAATCCCCAATTCATTCCGCCGACAATAATTAAAATTATCACTCCTTTTGAAATCCAATCCATTTAATTCCCCCCTTCGTAACAATTATTATGTGATGCGCAATACTTAAAATTTCAAGTCATTTTTTCATGTGATAGTTGTATGATTAATAAAATATTCTTGCATTTGGTGTATTTTTAAGGTAAAACAAAGTTTCGAAAAACGAAAGGGAGAAAAATGTCAAAATCTAAAACCAGAATAAAAGCTTCTTTTAACGGACCTTATATTGTTGAGGGGCGCGCCCCCATTCAAGAAACATCCATTGAAAAAGATCCGATTACTCAAAATTGGACCTATAAACAAAATCACCTCTTAAAAACAGAGGGGAAAACAACAAAATTGTGTCGTTGCGGACATTCTTCTACCATGCCATTTTGTGACGAATCGCATATTTGTCAGCATTTTGACGGCACCTGTACTGCACCTCACAAACCCTTTGCACAAGACGCTCAAGCTGTGGAAGGCCCTAACTTTACCTTACTGGACAACGAAATGTATTGTGCTTTTGGGCGTTTTTGTGATGCGTTTGGGCGTGTTTGGAATTTGGTACGCCAAGGCAAAAAAGAAACAGATCAATTAGCGATCAAAGAAACACTTTCTTGCCCCGGTGGTCGTTTGATGATTATTGATAACCAAACCGGTGAAATTATTGAGGAACCCGCCCAACCTCAAATTAAAATTTTACAAGATGCTGCCCTGAATTGCATGGGTCCCATTTACGCCAAAGGGGGAATTGAAATTATAGATGACCAAGAAAAACCTTATGAAATACGCGCTCGCCAAGCGTTGTGTCGCTGTGGAAAATCACACAACAAACCTTTTTGTGACGGATCACACGCCCTTGATACAGGCGAAAAAGAAACCCCGAACAACTCGGGGCTTCCTAAATCTTCAACATAAATTAGAATTTATATTGAACTTGCACACCCAAAATATTGGAAGATGTCTTCTTATATTTTGCATGGATATTAGCATCTTCTGTGGACAGGCCTGTTTTTGCAATTAAGTGTGCATACCCCACATCCACTTGCCAATTGTTCTTCATATAACTGGCACCAACACTCATCCACCAACGATCATTATCCGGGATGCGGATTGTACGGCGTTGCGGTTTATGTGTCGGGCTTTCATCCCAACCGCCGCCAAAACGGAACGTTAAATTCTTGCAGTAGTAATAATCCACACCTCCTGTTAAAGTCCATGTATTCTGGTAACGGTAATCCGTTCTTTTTTGACCATCAGGCAATCCTTCGCTTCGAATCGTAAAGGAAGGGAAAGAAGATGTCCAGTGAGTCCAGCGAGCTGTTCCGGAAAAACCAACATCTTTATACCGATGATAACCGGAGAAAGTAACGGTTTCCGGCAAATCCGGATTAGCGTGCACTTTGTAAAAACCATTCTTGATGGGGAATGCCGCGTGTTCTTTAACGTCGGTTATTTTTAAATGTCCGTTGGCTCTTTGTGCAGAACGCAAACGATACGAAACACCAAAACGGGTGTTGTCATCCACTTCATACAACAATCCGAATGCGGCGGTTTGACTCCAACCATCAACGTTGAAATTTATATCGCCTCCACCGATAGCTCCACCAAAGGCGGTAGGAACCGTTTGTGTCATACGGCCATAGATGTAACGCAAAATAGCACTGGCACCCAAGGATAAGTGTTTATTCAACTTATATGCTGCCGATATGTTAAAATCAACAATATCCAATTTGGACAAAATAGCAGCATCTTTTCCAAACCAATCTGCCTTATATTTTGTTTTCAATCCAAAGGGGGCATAAATACCAGCACCCAATGAAAATCTGTCGTTCACATTGTATTGTGCAAAACCGGCAGGAACTGGTTGCCAAAAATCCATTTTCCCTTTACTTCCAGCATAATTGTCTATACCGTCAACGGTTGATTTTACGTTAACCATATTGAAGACTTGTTGGACTCCGGAACGCTTCATCAATGTCATTCCGGCCGGGTTAAAGGCGATGGCTGAATAGTCATCCCCCATAATTCCTTGACCGGCATAAGAACGCCCCAAGCCCGTCACGGAATAATCGTTCAATTGATAGCTGGCTGCATTGGCATCAGCTATATGTAAAGCCACTGTCACAGCAACAGCTATTTTAACTAATTTTTTTACTCGCATCACTCATTTTCCTTTCTTAAAAAGTTGATACGAGTTCAAGTATACACAATGTCAAAATAAATTTCAACATTTTTGTCATAAAAATGTCACAAATCGTTAAATGTGCCTAAAATAAAGGCATTTAAGAAAATAATTTTATAAAAAAGATTTCCTTTTTTTATTTTACTTCCTTGAAATCTACGTCAATCACATCATTGGCTTGAATCGGTTGACGACGTGCGTGGTGCGCTTTTGTTTTTTGCTTTATTTTTTTCAAAAAGACGCCAAATGCAGATACCAAAATGGCCACTGCCAACAAAGGAATTGCAACATACCACAAGGCTAAAAACATAAACATTAAAAATAATGCCGATAAAATAATAGAAAAAAGTTGGTAAATCATTTAACCTCCCCCTTTAAATGGTACATACATCCAACGCTTCGCGCGGAGAAAGGGCGTCCACATCCAACGCCTTTAATTCTTTTTCAACGGCACTTTCTTTGGGTTTTGACTGATTTTCCACCACAGAAAAAAGCGGTAAATCATCAAACAAGGGTTTTTGATGTGCCTTTTTTTCTTCTAATTGATTTAGGACTTGTTCCGCGCGTGTCAACACCGATTCGGGCATTCCCGCCAAACGCGCCACGTGAATTCCGTAAGACCTGTTAACAGCCCCTTCCCCGACTTCGTGCAAAAAAACAATATCACCTTGCCATTCTTTTATACGCATGGTGTGCATGGAAACGCGTGGTAATTTTTTACCCAAAGCCGTCAATTCATGATAATGGGTGGCAAACAGGGCTCTTGCCTTATTATGATTGTGCAGATATTCTACCGTCGCCCAAGCAATGGAAAGACCGTCAAATGTGGCTGTCCCGCGCCCAACTTCATCCAAAATCACCAACGATTTATCTGTGGCACCGTTCAAAATGGTTGCCACTTCCACCATTTCAATCATAAAAGTGGAACGCCCGCGCGCCAAATCATCACTGGCCCCCACGCGTGAGAAAAGTTTGTCCACCAAACCGATTGTTGCGCTTTCGGCCGGCACATACGATCCCATTTGGGCCAAAACGGCGATTAAGGCGTTTTGACGCAAAAAGGTACTTTTTCCTGCCATATTCGGCCCCGTCAGCAACCATAAATTATTTTGTTCATTCAGATTACAGTCGTTTGGAATAAAAGGCGTATGCGTTTTTTCCAAAGCTGCTTCCACCACCGGATGACGCCCCCCTTTGATATCAAATTCTTTTCCCAAAGTCAGGGTCGGACGTACCCAATTTTTTTGAACAGCCAAATGCGCCAAAGCGGAAACAACGTCCAAACAAGAAAGGGCACGCGCCGCCTGTAATATCTGTGTGCTGGCAGCCACAATTTTTTGACGCAACATTTCATACAATTCCAATTCCAAACGCAACGCTTTTTCATCTGCATGTAAAATTTTTGTTTCCAATTCCCCCAATTCTACCGTCGTAAAACGCACACAGTTCACCATTGTTTGACGATGAATAAAGCCCATTTCTTTATTCGTGAGCAGCGGTTCGGAAAAACGGGTGGGAACTTCAATAAAATACCCTAACAAATTGTTGAAAGTTACTTTTAGGTTTTGGATATTTGTTTGTGCAATATATTTTGCCTGCAAATCTGCCAACATTTTTTTTGCATTTTTTCGCACGTTTATCAATTCGTCCAACGGAGCATGGTAACCCGCCCGAATAAATCCGCCGTCACGCGCCAGCAAAGGTAGATCCTTGATATCGTTTATCAAGGCACGTTTAATTTCATCCACCAACGCAGAATGTTCCCCCATCAAATCACGCGTTTGACACAATGCATTCGGCATATAATCCCCCACCAAATGCGTTCGAACAATCGGAATCAACCCTAATCCGTTGACAATGGCCATCATATCTCGGGGACCTCCGCGTCCGACTGCCAAACGCGTCAAACATCTTTCAATATCCGGAATTTCTTTCAAAATTGTTCGTATTTCTGTCAAAGTCAAAGGATTGTCTTTGAAAAAATTTACCTGATCCAAACGTGCGTTAATTAAATCCAAATCCATCAAAGGAGAAGCCAACCACGTGGCCAACAATCTGGCCCCCGCCCCTGTTTGTGTTTCATCCAAAATATCCAATAAACTTTTGGCACCGCGTTCATCCGATAAAGTTGTCGTCAATTCCAAAGAACGCCTGGTCGCTCCGTCAATTTGCATCAGCTGAATTTCATTTACCTGTTGAGGGGCAGACAAAATGGGGGCTTCCCCTTTTTGAGTTTTGGCTAAATACCCTTCTATAACTCCGATAGCCAAATTTTCCGCCTTGGAAAAATTCGGATTTTTTTGCATTGTTTCCGCATACAACAGGGGCGAAAAATCGCTGGCGGGCAATTCAGTCATTTGTCCGAAAGAATTATCCCATAAATGTGGATGACGGGCGGTAAAATCTTCTTGGATCAACACTTCCGACGCTTCCAGTCGCGCCAAAACGGAGGGAAGCGTTTCCGTGGTAGCATTTTGCACATAAAAATCCCCGGTAGACATATCTGTCCACGCCACCCCAAAACCGACACCGCATTCGGCCACAGCCACCAAATAGTTGTGATGACGCGCGTTTAACAAGTTTTCATCAGTTAAAGTCCCCGCGGTTACAATGCGCACCACTTCACGTTTTACAACAGAATTGGTTCCCCGTTTTTTCGCTTCGGCCGGATCTTCCACTTGTTCACAAATAGCAACCTTGAACCCGGCCTTTACCAAACGCACCAGGTAATTTTCATAAGCATGAAACGGTACCCCGCACATAGGAATCGGTTGCCCCAAGTGTGTTCCTCGATAAGTTTGAACAATATCCAACGCTTTAGACGCCACAAAAGCATCATTAAAAAACAATTCGTAAAAATCCCCCATCCGATAAAATAAAAGGCAATCCGGATATTCTGCCTTTGTTTTCAAATACTGCTCCATCAGGGGCGTTGTTTTGTCCTTCGTCATTTTTTACTTTCCTTTTTCTTCTTGTTGTATTATACTTAAAATATGAAAAAAAAGAAAGCAAAAATCTTGCAGTATGTCGGAAAATTAACCGTCCGAACCTTGATTATTAACATCCCGGCTTTATTTATCTTGCTTGGCTTGTTATTAATGGGAAAATTGACTTGGGTTTCGGCCAGCATTTCATTATTTTCTTTTTGGGGTATCAGCGCCATCATCATTTTCTTTGTTTTCAAAGATTTGGATAACTTTATTAATTATTTGAAAAATGCCTCCCAAAACTTTGATTTGGAACTTCCACGTTTCAGACACGGATTTTTTTCTTCTGCCCGATTGGCAAACACTTTTCAAAGTTTTCAAAATTCGTGGCGCCAAAGGGCTTTGTCCGATATTCGTGTTTTGGAAAATTTGCCCGACCCGATTTTAATGGTTAACGAAAAAGAAATGGTTGTTTTTGCCAACGAATCCGCTCGTTCTTTGTGGAAAGACGAAGTTGTGAATTATAATGTCAACGCTGTTTTTTCGGACATGGCCTTCACAAGGGCTTTTGCAGATTTGGTGCACCAAAACACCGAAACAAATTCTTTGGAATGGCAAATTACCAACAATAAAAAAGCGTCTTATTTTCAAGTGCGGATGGAACGCCTTCCCACCCCCAGTTTGTTGGGTGCCTTTTTTGTTGTTATTTTACACGATATTACCCCGTTTAAGGCCTTTAAGAAAAAGCAGGCCGATTTTTTTGCCAATGCCAGCCACGAATTAAAAACGCCTTTGGCTATTTTATCAGGTGTTATTGAAACCTTGCAAGGTCCGGCAAAAGATGATCCTGCCGCCCAAGAAAAATTCTTAAAATTGATGTCCGAACAAACGCATCATATGACTGTTTTGGTGAAAAATTTATTACAGCTTGCTCATATGCAACAGGAAGGGGCAAAAGAAACAGAGCCCGTTTTTATCAATGAACTTCTTTCCGGTTTGGTTGACGACTTTGAACTCCGTTCCCAAAAAGAGGGAAAACAAATTGTTTTAGAAAAAGAACAACTGCCGCGCTTGATGGCTAATCGGGCTGATCTTTATCGTATTTTTCAAAATTTGCTGGATAATGCCCTTAAATATGGGACAGAAAAAAAGCCTGTTACCATCAAAACATTTCTGAATAACTTGCCCGATTCAAAAG
Organism: Alphaproteobacteria bacterium; assembly: GCA_017540065.1. Taxonomy (GTDB): domain Bacteria; phylum Pseudomonadota; class Alphaproteobacteria; order CAAHEQ01; family UBA3637; genus UBA3637. Next base: position 8,392 of record JAFYBU010000040.1, on the reverse strand, counting down.
AATGGGTAACCATCAGCGTGCATAATTTCGGAAAAGCCCTTTCTCAGGAAGAACAAGACCGGTTGTTTGATCGTTTTTATCGTGTCAATTCCACACAAAAAGTGGAAGGAACCGGATTGGGATTAAGCATTGTCCATCAACTTGTTCAAAAATATGACGGTAAAATAAGCGTTGAAAGCGCCCCGGAAAAGGGAATTACTTTCACCGTTTCCTTCCCGTTAGAACTTTAACGGTTGATAAGAAAATCTTTCAATAAGTTTTGAATTTCGTCTTGCAAAGGGACAGGCAAACTGCCCACGCGACGCACCAAACTGTCTTTGGGCATGCTGCGCATCAAGTCCAAAGCCACCTGACCTTCCTGGCCTTTTAATTTCACCCCTACACGGCAAGGAAAATTTCTTTTTTCCGCCGTAATCGGGGCAATTAAAACATACGGCAAAACTTCATTCATTTCATCCGGAGAAATAACAATGCACGGTTTTTCATTTCCGCGAATCGCACAAAAATAAACATCGTATTTTTTTACCATTCCCATTCTCCTTCCGCCTTTACCGGCCGTTCTTGGATTTCATCTTGCAGCAATTCTTTCCATCCCAAACGAGGCGGAATAACGGGCGTAATCACAATCGCCCCTTGCCGCACGGACAAATTGAGTTCGTTTTTGAAACCACATTCTTCAATCAAATTTTTCGGCAAACGCACCCCGAAAGAATTGCCTATTTTTATCAACTTTATTTTCATGCATTTCCTCCCTTAATCACTTCGGCCAAAACCATGTAAAGACGTCCGACATCCGATCCGATCAAAACCCCCAGCAAAGGATTATCCGCAGAATTTTCCTTGGCTTCGTACGTCATTTGCTCAAAAGCTTGCATATAATGGTTAACTGTTGTTTGGAAAGCCATATTTTCCCGATAAAGCTTTCGTATTTTTTCGGCCTTCGTTGCCTTTATTTCATCACGCAAGTGGCGCATGAAAACGGCTTTATCCCCAGCATAATATCTTTTCCACAGGTTTTCTTCATTTTTCGGGAAAACAGGTGAGCCAATTCCACGGAAAATTGCTGCAATTGGCCAACAATAGAACTGGCTTCCACCAACAAATCGTGATCTTGTTTTTCTTTTAAATTCAAATGCTTTTCCAAAGCTTTTGTGTGTGCATTTAACCCCTGAGCCACCAAAGTCATATCACCTTGCATTTGGTTCAAAACCGTTTGTAAGGATTTGGCACGCCCTTCAACCGATTCGGCCAAAACAGCTACCTCTTTATTTGTTTTTTGCGCCTGAGTACCAATTTCCTTCAATGAATTATATTTTCCCAGCGTTTCTTTTAAATTTTCTGTATTATTTGATAAAGCCGTCATCATTTTTTCAGATATATCAGCCGACTGATGGATTTGCCCCCTGGCCGTTTCCAAGGCATGCGCTAAATTTTGGATTTCTTGAATTTGAATATTCAATTCTTTGGAAAAGGTGGTCATAACAGCATTTGTTTTTTTTGTAATATCATCTAAAATATCTGCTTGTCCGGCCAAAAGTTTTGTTGTTTGTTCCGATTGCCGATTGCTTTGATGTGTGATTTCGGCCAACTTTTCAATATGACCGGCAATTTTTTGAACAGCACCCACCGTTTGCGTATCCACGGTTTTTACTAATTTATTCAGTCCTTCTATCCAACGTTGCAAATTGTCCCGAACCGTATCTGTGTGCTCGGTAACCCCCGTAAATACCGAACGAAATTCTTTTATTTGCTTGGCTAAATTTGCCGTCAATTCTTTGGTATAAACAGCCCCATCTTCTGACGGGTAAATCAATTCTTCCATATAAGAATGAATTTTTCGTGTTTCTCTTTCCACACGCTCTGACCGATCAAAAAATGACGCAATCAGGAACAAAACAACCAACGGCGTCATTAATCCGCTTAATCCGCCAACCACTTCCATAGGGGATAATTCTGCCCGATTTTGCCACCATCCGGATATTTGCAAGTAATTGAAAACAAAGAAACACCAAGCGATTGCTATTCCCCAAAAGAACGCCATCCCTTTTCTGAATATCATTTTTTTTCTCATAGGAATCCTCCTTGAAAAGAAGTATACTCAAAATCTGTTTCGTTTGTCAACAAGTAATTACATTGTAATTCTTTTTTATTTTTTTCAAAAATTTTGTATATACATTGTAATTACCTATACTTTTCTGTAATTACATTGTAATTATTACCCCTCTATTTTTATTTACTTGAAAAAATCTTTTATATAAAACAACATACTGATAAATAACAAAAAATATACGTAATTACAAAGTAATTACTTTTGGTAATTTTGTGTCTTTTATAATAGAAAAATTCTCTGGCATTTGGTGTCTGAACCACGTGGATTGCCTTTTAGCATAATGACGTGTGGACAATAAAATCTTTTTTGTTGCAGTATCAAAATCATCTTTTTTTTCAATAAAATCAATAAGTTCTTTTACGCCAATAGCTTTCATTACACCGCCGGAAGCCTTTCTTTTTATTAAACCAGCCACTTCCTCAACTGCTCCGTCTTGTAACATTTGATTCAAGCGTTTTTCTATCCGGGCATACAATTTTTCTTTATCCGGCAACAAAATAATTCCTTGAAAATCAGCATCCAAAAATTTTTTCTTGGGCATTTTTTGAAAATAATCAATAGGATGTCCCGTTTCCAACAAAACTTCCAAAGCCCGTTTTTGACGTTGAATATCACGCGGAACCTTCCCCTTTGTTAATTTTGCCAAAACTTCCTTTGGATCCATTTGGCGCACTTTGTTTCTGACTTCGGAACTTACATCCGGAATAGGACTGATCCCGTTTATTAAAACAGACAAATACAATCCGGTTCCTCCGACAACAATCGGATTTTTCAAAGAGGGAATTAAAACAGCCGCTTTTTGTACCCACCCCACAACATCTTCTTGACTGAAATCATCCACATATCCGTAAAGGTGGTGGGGAATTCCGCGCATTTCCGTTTCGTCGGGACGCGCCGTTAAAATTTGTAACCCTTGATATACTTGAAAAGCATCCGCATTCACAACTTCACCACGAAATTTTTCGGCCAAATCCAATGCAACACCGGATTTTCCACTGGCTGTCGGTCCTGCAACAATGAAAACTTTCTGTTTCTTCATGTTTTTATTTTACATCAAAAAAATTTTTTTTGCATCCTTTTTGTTGTTTTTTAGGGACTTTTTTGCTAAAATATAAAAAGGAGGATCAAATGAAGAAAATTTTTATTACTCTCTTTTTTTTAATGGCGGGATGCGGATTTTCTCCCTTATATAATGAAACGCTCACAAAAGAAGGATCGGCTCCTGTTGCTGTAAATCCCATCCCCAATCAATATGGTGTTTCTATGCGTCAAAGAATTTTATCCAAAATAGGAATATCCAAACATCCTCTTTATACTTTATCAGTATCAGCACCTTCATTTTCAGCGAACGATCAAACCATTGACAGCAGAAACTTCGCCACAATGATGGCCATTTCTGGGTCAACCAGTTACTCTTTGGTGGACAACAAAACCCAAAAAACTGTTCTAAAAAGTTCTGCTTCTGCTTTCAGTTCTTACAGCGTTACAAAGGATCCTTATGCAACCGTTACAGCAAAAAGAAAAGCTCAAAAAGAACTAGCCGAACAATTAGCTGAACAAATCAGTCAGCATGTATTGGTTGTTTTACCCAAGGAAAGTGATGAAAGCAAAACCGTATCAAATTGATGCTTTAGTGCCACGACTTCAAAAAGAATTTGCTGCAGCTTTGGTTTTCGGAACAGATGCGGCAGGTATTCAAGAAGTTGCTAAAAAAATTCAAAAAATTGTTATTCCTAAAGCTGGTGCTTTTTCTGTTGTTCCTTTGACTCCGGCCGATTTGAAAAGTACCCCCAACCGTGTTTTAGAAGAAGCAAATACGCCCGATTTAATGGGGGGACGCCGTTTAATTTGGTTAAAAGAAGCAACTGCCAGCCATGCTGATATCATGTCCGATTTTGTTCAAAAACGTCAAACGGATGCCTTTTTATTGATGACGGCAGACAATCTGACAAAATCTGCTGCTTTGCGTGTAGAATCCGAGATGAATCCGAATATTTTGGTGATTGCCTGCTATCCACCGGAAGTGATGGATTTGCGTCGTATCATTCAAAATTTTACAAAAGAATCAGGATTTGAATTAACACCGGATGCCATTGATTATCTGATTCAGAATACAGATGATAACACTTTGATTTTAAAGAACGAATTAAACAAAATAGCCTTATGGAATAATGACAAAAAGTGCATTACTTTGGATTTAATTCAATGTTTGGTTGGTTCAGGAACTGTCAATACGGATACTTTAATCCAGGCTTTGGCCAATCGCCAAACAGAACGCACCCTTTCTGCTTTAAACGCCCTTCTTTTACAGGGGGAAAATCCGGTTACCTTGGTGCGTGCTGTGGCGCGATATTTTTCAAATTTATTAAAAGGTGTAGATAAATTGGAAGCTGGCGAAAATCCTGTTGATATTGCCAAAAAGATATTAAAACCGGCTCAATTTCGGCTGGAAGAATCTGTTATTACACAGTTACGTTCTTGGTCCAAAAAGGCACTTTTACAAGCACATCATTCTTTATTAAATGCTGAAATTCAAATGAAATCAGGCGTTTTGGATCCGGAACTTGTTTTGAAACAAAGTCTTTTAATGTTGACAAAGAAATAAATTACAAAAATCTTTTCAATAATTCCTGCAACTGATCAGGGGATTTATAGGTGAAACTTAGATTTCCTTTTTTACCGTTCCATTTAATTTGAACTTTCATACCCAATTTTTGCGACAAATCTTGTTCAAGTGATTGAATATCTTCATCTTTTTCGTTCATTTGAACAGTTTTTTTGTTGGGATGTTTTTTCATTTCTGCGGACTTTTCAACTTCACGTACAGTCATCCCTTTGTTGATAATTTGCAAAGCTAATTCTTCGGATTTTTCCACCCCGATAAGAGCCCGCGCATGTCCCGGCGTAATTTGTTTTTCTTCCAACATTTTCCGAATGGTTGCCGGCAAATCCAACAATCGCAATGTATTTGCAATATAACTGCGGCTTTTTCCTAAAACTTCCGCTAAAGTTTCTTGTGTATAGGTGAATTCTTTCATTAAACGGGCATATGCTTCCCCTTCTTCAATCGGGTTTAAGTCTTCACGTTGCAGGTTTTCAATCAAAGCTACTTCCAAAGCATCTTTATCATTAAAATCTTTAACAATAACGGGAATTTGCAACAAGCCGGCTAATTGCGAAGCCCGAAACCGGCGTTCACCAGCAATAATTTCATATCCTCCCAGATTTTTAGGACGTACCAACAAAGGTTGTAAAACGCCTTTTGTCTTTATGGAAGCCACTAAATCTTGAATTGCTTCCGGCTTAAAAACACGACGCGGCTGAAAACGAGAAGGAAACAATTCCTTTATTGCCACCATTTTTATTGTTTCTTCTGGGGCGGCATTAATATCAGAAACGACATCATCCCCCATTAAAAAACTGAGTCCTTTTCCTAATCTATTGTCCATTTTGTTCTCCTTTGTTGCGTTTTAAAACTTCAGCGGCCAAGCGTAAATAGCTTTGAGCCCCTACACTTTTGAAATCATATAACATAACCGGTTTTCCATGGCTGGGTGCTTCCGGTATCCGCACATTTCTGGGAATAATTGTATCAAAAACCAACGGACCAAAATAAGAACGTACATCCGCTTGAACTGATTTTGCCAGATTGGAACGCCCGTCAAACATAGTTAAAACAACCCCTTGAATCTTCAAGGTCGGATTAAAGTTTTTCTTAATTTTTTCAATAGTTTTCATTAAATCAGCAACTCCTTCCAATGCCAAATATTCACATTGAATAGGAATAATCACTTGAGTCGCTGCCACCAATGCATTCAAAGTTAGCAAACCGACCGCAGGCGGACAATCCATAAAAATATAATCAAAATCATTTTCGGCTGCCAGCAATGCTTTTTTTAAGAAAAATTGCAGATGATCCATTCCAGCTAATTCCAAATCAACTCCCAATAATTCTTGACTGGCCGGTAAAACATACAAATTCGGGACCAATGTAGACTGAACCCCCTCCATTAAAGAACTTTGTCCTGTTAAAACACTGTAAGAACTACCTCGTCCCATTACACGGCGCAATCCAAAACTGACAGTGGCATTTCCTTGTGGATCCAAATCAATAATCAGGATTTTTTTATTCAAAGCAGATAAAGCTGTAGCTAAATTTACCACAGTTGTTGTTTTACCAACGCCACCTTTTTGATTAGAAACGGCAAAAATTTCACGCATATTTTACCCCCGTTATTTTCAAAACAACTCCTTCGGAATATTCATTTGGAAATTGTTCAATTTTACAATTCAAATGACAATTTTTTATTTCTTCTTGAACCCCTTTTCCTTTAAGCAAAATCCAAATTGTTTCACGTGAAACAATTTTTTGACAAAGTGTAAATATTTGATTTAATTCAGAAAAAGCTCTTGCTGTTACAATATCGCTTTTCAAATTTTCTACTTTTTCAACCCGTTCGGTTAAAACCGTTAAATTCAATTTTAATTGACGATTAATCTCGTTCAAAAAGATAGCCTTTTTAGAATCACTTTCAATAAGGGTTATTTTCAAAGGAAAGCCAGCCGTTTTATTTAAGATTCCTAAAACAATTCCCGGAAAACCACTCCCGCTTCCCACATCAGTTAAAGTTTTACTTGAATCAGGAATATATTTCCAAAGTTGAGCAGAATCTAAAACATGTCTTTTTTGTATTTCCGGGATTGTATTTTTAGAAATTAAATTCACATGTTTTTGCCAATCAAGTAAAATTTTGATATATTTTTCAATATCTTGTTTTGATTCTTTCAAATTTTTTTCAAATTGTTTCACGTGAAACATTCCCCTTATCTGATGATTAAGATAAGGGGATTATAAACAACTTTTTTTCAAAAAACAAGTATTTTTAATAATAAAATTTAATATTATTTTTATCAGAACATATATTATTTTGATTTATTTTGATCTTTTTTGCACCAGCAAAATTATTTTCGAAACTCTGACAAAGTGATTTTTCTACCCCGGTTAAAGTGATAGAAAATCCCCCTTCATTTTCTTTTTGTGCGGAGGCAGAATAACCGGAAACAGAAAATGTTTCACGTGAAACATTTTGAGGATTTGTCATCATAAGTGTTTGAATTTCAATATTTTTCATTTGTAATTTTTGAGCTATATTATTCTTTTTTATCTGCGTATTTGCCGCACCATATCCTTTAGCTGCTTGTGCATTTAGCATTCCGTCAACAGCTAATCCACCCATCAGGTCAACCATTTGTGCTGAAGCAGAAAAAGATATTCCTAAAACAAATAAAAATAAAATCATTGTTCCCCCCATATTGGATTTTTAACTTTAGCTAAAAATTCTGTATGTGCTTGTTCTTCTGTTGAATCTAATTTCCATTCACGAATAGGAAATGTTTCACGTGAAACTTTTTTTAAATTTTGAATAACGTTTTGATTTTGTTGATTTTTTTTAGTTGAACTAAAATTTAATTCCCTGTTAGTAATTAATTCTAAATAAACATCCGCCAATAATTCTGAGTCTAATAAAGCTCCGTGAACCGTTCGGCGCGAAGCATCCACATTAAATTTTTTACAGAGTTCATCCAAATTTACTTTTGCCCCCGGAAATTTCTTCCGAGCAATCAATAAAGTATCTATGACGTTATTTTCGGACAAAATCGGCTTTCCACACGCTTTTAATTCGGTATTCAAAAAATTCATATCGAAGGCGGCATTATGTATCACAAGTGGCGTATTTTCGCCAACGAAGGCCAAAAATTCATCCGCAATTTCAGAAAAAATCGGCTTGTCAGACAAAAATTCTTCCGTTAAACCGTGTACTGCCACAACTTCCTGGCTGATAGAACGCATAGGATTGATGTACTGATGATATGTTTTTCCTGTCGGTAAATGATTTTCCAATTCCACACAACCGATTTCAACAATCCGATCGCCTTTTTCCGGATTCAATCCTGTTGTTTCTGTATCTAAAACAATCTCGCGCATAAAAACTCCTTGGTAAAAGAATAACAAAATTTACATAAAAAATCAACAAAAACATTGCTTTTTCGGTCAATTTTTGCCATACTGAAAGGCAAAAGGAATAGGTCTATGGTTATACGTGTACTCCCCCAAAATTTAATCACTCAAATTGCAGCCGGTGAAGTGGTGGAACGCCCAGCCAGTGCTGTTAAAGAGTTGATTGAAAATGCCATAGATGCCGGTGCAAATCAAATTGATGTACACTTGGAAAACGGAGGAAAGACTTTTTTTTCCATAACAGATAACGGAAAAGGCATGAG
>JAFYBU010000003.1 GCA_017540065.1 Alphaproteobacteria bacterium | reverse complement strand
CCGTTTTGAACGGTAAATTCCATATCTTGCATATCTTTGTAATGGGATTCCAATTTGTGACGAATGGCATCCAATTCTGCATATACTGCAGGGAATTCTTCTTCCATGCACGGCAAATTCAAACCACGACGTTCGTTTCCGATTTTGGAAATTTGTTGCGGGGTACGAATACCAGCCACCACGTCTTCACCTTGAGCATTTTTCAAATATTCACCGTAGAAATAATTTTCACCGGTAGCAGCGTCACGGCTGAAGCACACACCTGTAGCAGAATCATCACCGCTGTTTCCGAACACCATGGATTGAACGTTCACGGTTGTTCCCCAATCGGCAGGAATGTTGTTGAGTTTGCGGTAGAAGATAGCACGTTCACTCATCCAAGAACCAAACACGGCACCGATAGCACCCCAGAGTTGTTCATTCACGTCTTGAGGAACAGGTTTTCCTTCTTGAATACCGATTTGTTTATATTCGGCAATAACAGCCTTTAATTGTTCAACTGTCATTTCGCTGTCATGCTTATAACCGTTTTCTTCACGAACACGATCCAAAACAGCTTCAAATTTATGGATATCCACACCCATAGCTGTATCAGAATACATTTGAATAAAACGACGATAGCTGTCATACGCAAATTTGGGGTTATTGGAAACTTTTGCCAAACCTTCAACTGTTTGATCGTTTAAGCCCAAGTTCAAAATGGTATCCATCATCCCGGGCATAGAAACACGAGCCCCGGAACGGACAGAGAACAACAAGGGGTTTTCGGGATCGCCGAATTTTTTACCCATTACAGCTTCTACGCCTTTCAAACCTTCCATTACCTGTTGTTTTAATTCATCAGAATAAGCTTTGTTATTCTTGTAATAGAATGTACAAGCTTCTGTAGTAATTGTGAATCCCGGAGGAACAGGAACACCGATACTGGACATTTCTGCCAAGTTGGCACCCTTACCACCCAATAATTCACGCATGCTGGCATTGCCTTCGGCTTTGCCATCACCAAAAGTATAAACAAACTTCGTCATTTATTTTTCCTTTACGTTTAAATTAAAAAAACCATCTGAGGCAGACCACAAATGGAAAATCCTCTTTTTTTATGCGGGGAACTTTAGCATTTTTTGAACAAAAAAGCAAGTATTTTTTAGAAAAGAGGGCCGCAGAAAATAAAAAAACATTGACAAAAACGGATTCTCATGTTATAATATTTTCATATTCTAAAATAGGAGGCTTCATGGCAGACGTAAAAAGAATGATTGAAACGACCCTTGACAGAGCTAAGGGGTGGGCTTTTGGAAAATTTCCTTCTTCTCAAGAAGAAAGTACTTTATACTTCAATATTCAATATCCCACGAAAATAGTTCATTCAGATTCCGGTGATACAGCTGTTTATGATTTCAGCAAACCGAATTTTGCTTCTATTCGTCGTTGCGGTAAAAATCCTGCGGATATTTTTCTTTCAAGGGATTCTTTCGTTGATTCTGATGACAAAAAAGAAAAAACATCATATCGTTTATCCATCAGAATGGGTGGCAAACGTTTTCAAGCAATTGAAACGCCTGATGCGGAAGTTCTTACCCAAGGCGATTTTGGTGTTTTAATGCGCATATTGCAAGATGATGATTTTAAGCACTATATTGCATTTACACCGCCAGAAGAAAAAAACAATCAGAAAAAACAACTTCCCAAATGGAACTTGGATAAGATGATGGAACGAGCAAGACCTTCAAGAGGTGATTAAAAGAAAACGGCCGAAGATGGCCGTTTTTTTCTTGCAATTTTCAAACCCTTGCTTTACTATGATAGAAAAAAAGGAGGGTTTTTATGAAAAAAGTTTTATTTTTTGCGGGTGTTTGTTATGCGGGATTAGCCTGTGCAGAAACGGTTGTTCCCATGGATACACAAACAAATGTTAATGTCACAATTTACAACAATAACCGCGCTTTAATCAAAGATGAACGGCAAGTCAATTTGAAAGAAGGTTTGAACGAATTGGCTTTTGCTGGCGTATCTGCCAATATGATTCCGCAAACAGCTTTGCTTTCCGGTGTCGGAATTACAACATTGGAACAAAATTTCAATTTTGATCTTTTAAGCCAAGATTCTTTGATGCAAAAATCTGTCGGACATACCGTTACAACGGAATATATCGATCCGGCAACCGGTAAAATTACACCGGGAAAAGCAAAATTATTGGCATACAACAACGGAAAACCTGTTCTGAAAATAGGGGAAGAAATTGAAACAAATTTTCCCGGCAGAATTATCTTTGATAAAGTTCCTGCCAATTTACGCGCTACCCCCACATTAACCGTTTCAACACGTTCCGAAAATGAAATTTCCGAACCGATTAAATTAGATTATCTGACAACGGGATTAACATGGAATGCCGATTATGTTGCCAGATTAGATGCAAACGAAAAAAATATCAACTTAAACGGTTTTGTCACATTAACAAACAATTCGGGAGCAGATTATAACCAAGCACAATTACAGTTAGTCGCTGGGGATGTGAACACCGTGCGTGAAGAACGTGTTTATTATAATCGTGCACCTAAAGTGATGATGATGGCATCCGCTGATGCAGCCGGAATGGAAAATGAAAGTTTATCTGATTTTTACATTTACACCGTTCCCCACAAAACAGATTTATTATCAAATCAAACAAAACAAGTTGCTTTGTTATCAGGGAATGGTATCAGCGTCAAAAAAACATACGAATTGGATAATGTCTTTTCCGTTTATTCGGACGAAATAAAAAAAGTAAAACCCCAAATTTTTATCACCTTTGATAACAAAAAGGAAAATAAATTAGGGATGCCTTTACCCAAAGGGGTCATTCGTTTGTATAAAGAAGATAAAAAAGGGCGGACTCAATTCGTCGGGGAAGACAGAATTGATCATACGGCAGACAATGAAACGGTCCGATTAAAAATGGGTGAAGCCTTTAATTTAACGGGGAGTATGAAGCGCCTTAATTTCAACAAAATTTCGGACAGAGTTAATCAAGCCGTTTTTGAAATCACAGTAAAAAATGGGGGAGATACATCTGCCACTGTAAACATCAAGCAAAGTTTTCCGAATGGGTATAAACTGTTGGAACAAAGTATAGAAAGCCAAAAAGAAACATCTAATCAGGTAAAATGGATTGTTTCCGTTCCGGCCAAAGGGGAAAACAAATTAACCTATAAAGTACGCTGGGAAAATTAGGAGAAAGACATGTTTCAATTATGGCATAAAATGATGCGAAAATTATATGATTGGGCCATGCATGTAGTGGCGGGACCGAAGGCTTTTGCAACTTTGTGTGTGATGGCTTTTGCAGAAAGTTCTTTTTTCCCGATTCCACCGGATATTTTAATGATTCCTTTGGTCTTAAAACGTAGAACAGAAGCTTTTAAGATCGCTTTTTGGTGCACCGTGTGCAGTGTCATCGGCGGAGCCTTCGGATATGCAATCGGTCATTTTTTATATGATTTGGTGGCAGTACCCATTTTGAATTTTTATCATTATATGCCTCAATTTGAAAAATTTTGTGAAGGGTATAATCATTACGGCGCATGGATTGTTTTTGGCGCTGGAATAACCCCCTTCCCTTATAAAATTATCACCATTGCCAGTGGCGTAACAAGTCTCAATTTCGGAATATTTATGTTGGCCTCCGTCATTGCCAGAGGGTTGAGGTTTTATTTGGTAGCCGGACTTTTGTGGAAATGGGGCGAACCCATGAAAGCATGGATTGAAAAAAATTTAGGATGGTTAAGTATTTTATTTTTCGTTTTGTTAATCGGCAGTTTTTATTTGATTAAGTATTTTTAAGGGAAAGCAATGAAGGATAAAGAAAAAATATCAAAAAGTTTCAGTGTTTACAGGGCTGGAAAAGAAAAGGGTATGGCATTGTTTTTGCCTTCCGGACGAGTTGCATTACATGTGCTGGCCGTTCCTGGAGAAAATCATGGCGATTTCGGATTTGATAAAGCAGAACAAATTTCCAGCGCAGAAATTACAAATAAAAAAGAGTACTATTCCCCCCGTGAACGTGCCGAGTTTTTATATGAAGCCATCACGGCTAAAGATAAAAGCGGAAAATATCTGTTTCACAATATTTGTTTAGGGGGAGGAAACGGAGCCGATGATACAATTGATGCCTTGGAAAAATTATTAAAGGAACCTGGCAGAGCCCCCCTTCCAAAACGTGCAAAAGATTTGAATATTTTTGGTTTTTCGGATGCTTCTCAATTACATCATTATTTGGGACAACGGGGTATAGCAACCCAAGTTTATTATTCGGCGGTTCGACCTGAATTTTTATATCAGGATATCGCGGACACATTGGAAAGACAAAAGGGAAACAAGCCCTTTTTAATGAATTTGGAAGTTGTCAATAATCCTGAAAATAAAACGAAAATAGAAGGATTTACACAACCGGGATCCATTACCTCTGTTGAACATAGGCCGACACATCAATTACGCGCCTTCCCTGAAGGAAGTAATATGTTGGTGATTGAACTGACAAACCAAACACAAATTGAACGTTTGGCTGAAACATTAGAACAAATGAAAGATAAAAATATTTCTCTGGTTTTGTCAAAAGATATGACTCCGGAAATGGTCAATGCAGTTAAAGACAGATTCAAAAATTTGACTATTTTTTCCGGCGCTTTAATGGGACACGGCAATTGTATAAAAGAAGGAAAACCTATTCCTTTGTTTGCTGAAAGCCATATCAGTATCAACGGGAATAAAGCACAGATGGAAATTTTCCCCTTTTCTTGTGTAACACCAAAAAAGGCAGAAGAATTATCGGATGAAAAAGTTAACCCAAAACGAATTCCCAAAATTGTGCAGGCAAAAGATGCTCAACCGATATTGACCGTAACAGGTTTAGACAAAGCCGGTCGAGCCATCATTTCTGATTTGACACAGATAACACAAGGGGCAGAAAAATATACCATCCATATCCGAGAAACAACACGTATCAACAACAAAGGGGAAGAAGTTGATAATGGAACGTGGCAAAAAATGGAATTGGGAATTAAAGAATTATTGGAACACCGCATTATAGATCCCGATAAATTAAAACAGTTGGAATTTACAGGGGCATGTGATCCCGACAAATTAAGCTCTTTTACTCAACACATGATGCAGGAATTAGCCGAACAATACCTACCACACTTACAAGAACTTAATTACAGTCAGAAAACGGATTCCCATGAAGATGCTGTCCAAAGATTAGCGACCACCTTATCTGCCGGAGAACAAAAAGGAAAAAGTACGGCATTACTTTCCAAAAAACTGATTGCCAAAGAAAGAAAATGAAATTAACAAAAGCTCAACAATTTTGTTCAGAAGTAAAGAAATTAGCACAACAATATGATTTGCCTTTTTTTGTTGTGACAGATGGGGCTTCAGCAATTCAAAACAAAGATTGTGAAGCCGTCGCCAACGCCAGACGTGCCCATATCAAATGGGAAATAGAACACGGCATTGACCCAAAACATCAATGGAAATAATTTTATTTTGAATCTAAGAACAAGTGATTATTTTTTGCCTCAACAAAACAATAAAACAGCAATTTAATTTGACATTTTCTAATTTTGTGATACAATT
>JAFYBU010000039.1 GCA_017540065.1 Alphaproteobacteria bacterium | reverse complement strand
ACGCCACGCTTTTGCGGGCATGCTTTCAATGCGGGAACTTTATTCCGCTTTTTGACTGCTTTCCGTGATTTACGGGTCAGCTGGTTAATTGTAGGCATCTTTTTTCTTTTCCTTTTTTACCTATTCATACAAAACCTTTCACCGACCTATTTCAGGCAGATGAAAGAACCGTTTTCGTTTAATAAAATCATTATAAGTAATTGATTTTATTAAATATAACTTCCTGATTTTTCTGGCAGAATTTTTCCAAAAACCCTCCGAAAGTATCAAACAAGTGGGGGTATTATACCCTACTTTTCCCCACTTGTCAAGCACTTTTTATAATTATTTTACTGTTTTTTAAAATCTGGAGACACAACAAATTTAATTGAATTGAAAACCTCATCTGGACAACTGTTTTTAGTTAAATCTTTTCCCTTTACAATTATGGATTTCAATCCTGCATATTCTTGTGAGGAAATCTTATCTTTTAAAACCTCACACAATTCTTTTGTGAAATTACCGTTTATTTGAATTTTAATTAAATGACTTTCTTCGTCCACTTTGGTTTCATCAGAATCAAAAGAATATCCGTACGATAACTTATTTTTATTTCCAACAACAGAAACATCCAACGATTTATGTCGGCTGGCAACAGGATTTTGAATCAGATAATTTGCTTTGATAAAAACTTGTTGCATAATATAATTTCCCCGAAGAGTATTCATCGCCTTTGCAAAAAGATGAGCCCCCATAATCGTCAATATACTGATTAAGCACACAACAGCCAACATTTCTACCATCGTTCGTCCTGATTGAATTTTCATGTCTCATCTCCTAAAAAAATAGTCCGTCAGTTTATGACAGACTATTAAAATAAATACAAGAAGTCAAGAAAAATTTTAAACTTTTCCGAAACGACGTTCACGACGACCGTAAGCTTCTATTGCGATATCTAAATCTTGTTCATTGAAATCAGGCCAATAAATCGGCGTAAAATACAATTCGGCATAAGCAATTTCCCACAACAAGAAATTACTGATTCTCTGCTCACCGCTGGTTCTGATAACCAAATCCGGAGAAGGAATTTTACGTGTAGAAAGTGCCTCTTTTACAACATTCTCATCAATAGCCGAAATTAAATATTTTCCTTCTTTTACGTCCAAAGCAATTCTTTTAATGGCGGCAATAATATCTTCACGTGCACCATAAGAAAGAGCCAAAACAACATGAAAATCATCAAAACCGGCTGTTTCTCGTTCTAATTCATTCATCCGTTCCACAATATCTGCCGGGAATTTATCACGAGAACCGACAAAAGAAACATTTACTTTTTGCTTTTGTAATTCCTTAATATCTTCATTCAAATAACGTCTGAACAAATCAATTAAAAATTTGACTTCAGCTTTAGGACGATTCCAATTTTCAGAAGAAAAAGCAAATAACGTAACATACTTTATACCGCTTTTTTTGGCATGTTCTAAAATCGGACGAACATTTTCCGCACCCTGCTTATGCCCCGCAGTTCTAGGTAATCCTTTTTCTTGCGCCCAACGACCGTTTCCATCCATAATGATGGCTATATGGGTTGGAATTTTACTTTCTTTTTCTTCTGTATTAGTCATTTTTATACCTGTTTTAATTCTGCTTCTTTTTCTTTCAATTTTGCATCCATTGCTGCAATTGCCTTATCGGTTAAGTCCTGTAATTCCTTTTCATAACGTTTCATATCATCTTCCGGGATATTGGCTTTTTCTGCCCGTAAAGCGTTAATTGCTTCATGACGCGCATTTCTGACAGAAACACGTGCAGTTTCGGTAAAACGATTAGCAATTTTAATAATTTCGGCTCGTCTTTCTTCTGACAAAGGCGGAATAGAAATGCGGATCATTTGACCATCGTTCATCGGATTCAATCCCAAATTTGCTTCCACAATTGCTTTTTCAACAGCTTTTAATTGGCTTTTATCCCAAACAGTCACTGACAAAGTCCGCGCATCTGGAACACTGACCGCCCCCACCTGATTCAAAGGAACAACAGAACCATATGCTTCCACACGAATTCCGTCCAACAAAGCAGTCGTTGCACGTCCCGTTTGAAGACCGGAAAAGTCATGACGCAAAGCTTCCCCCGCCTTTTGAATACTTTCTTCCATTTGAGATTTAATTAAGTTAAAATCCATTTTTCCTCCTTTTAAAGGGGCCAGAATTATCCAGCCCCTGCTCCATTAGCCAATTTGTTTTGCCACTTCGGCAGCAAAATCTTCTTCTTTCTTTTCAATACCTTCGCCTAAGTTAAAGCGGACAAAAGTAGAAACGGTTGCATTGCTTTCGGCCAAAACATCTTTGACTTTCTTTTCCGGATCCATAACAAAAGCCTGTTCCAACAAAACGGCTTCTTCATAGAATTTACGCATACGGCCTTCTACCATTTTTTCAATAATAGCTTCAGGCTTACCACTGGCTCTGGCTTGTTCGGCATAAATACCACGTTCGTGTTCGGCTGTTGCAGCATCTACATCGGCAACAGACAAGAATTGAGGTTTTGAAGCCGCAACATGCATTGCCACTTTCTTTCCAATATCAGCGACATTATCTCCGGATAAGGCCACCAATACACCAATCTTTCCAAGACCCGGTGCAATAGCAGAATGCACGTATGGAACAACAGTATCCCCTGTCACAATCGCAACTCGACGCAAACTCATATTTTCACCAATTTTAGCAATCAAAGCCACTAATGTGTCTTGGACAGATTTACCTTCTAAATCCGCTTTTTTCAGAGCTTCAACATCATTAATTTTCTGTGCTAAAGCCAAAGCCACAACTTTGCTTAAAAAAGCTTGGAATTCAGCATTTTTTGCAACAAAGTCTGTTTCGCTGTTCAATTCGACAACAGCCCCTGTGTTAGCTTCAACGGCCACAGCCACCAATCCTTGATTAGCAACACGACCAGCCTTCTTTTCGGCCATTGCAACACCCTTTTTACGTAAAAAATCAATCGCCTTTTCCAAGTCCCCTTCACAGGCTGTTAAAGCTTTTTTACATTCCATCATACCTACACCGGTTTTTTCACGCAATTCACCGACTAATTTTGCATTAATTTCAACCATTTTGTCTCCTTTATTAAAGTTATAGTTAACATAAAACCCTCTCCGAATTTTTTTCAATTCGGAGAGTTTTTACTTTAAGCTTTTGCTTCTTCTTTTGCGATTTCGGCAGGAGCTTCAACAGCAGCACCAACATCTACGCCGGCTGCTTTTAATTCGGCTTGAATACCATCTAAAACGGCACCACTGATTAAATCACAATACAATTTAATAGCTTTTGTGGCATCATCGTTTCCGGGAATTACATAGTTAATTCCATCTGGATCCGCATTAGAGTCACAAATAGCAATCACAGGAATTCCTAACTTTTTAGCTTCAGCAATTGCTAATTCTTCTTTACAAACGTCAATAACGAATAAAACATCCGGACGACCATTCATTTTACGAATACCGCCCAAAGAAGCCTCTAATTTTTCACGTTCACGTTCAATACCTAATTTTTCCTTTTTGGTAAGACCTGCAAAACCGTCCTTTTCCATACGTGCATCAATATCATTCAGACGTTTGATGCTGGAAGAAATTGTTTTCCAGTTAGTCATCATACCACCCAACCAACGTTTATTAACAAAGTATTGACCGCAGCGAGTTGCAGCTTCAGCCACGATAGTTTGAGCTTGAGCTTTTGTTGCCACAAACAAAATTTTACCGCCTTTGGCAGCCACATCACGTACAGCTTCCATTGCACGATACAAATTGGGAACTGTTTGACCTAAATCTAAAATATGAACATTATCGCGCGTTCCATAAATAAATGGGGCCATTTTCGGATTCCACCGACGCGCATTATGACCAAAATGAACACCAGCTTCAATCAGCTGACGCATAGTAATAGTTGGAAGAGACATTTTATAAATCCTTTCTTTTTCCAGTTAAACCTCTGCAGGAAGAAGCATAAACAAGTCCTTGTTTACACTGGAAATCCTAAATCTGACAACTCATCAAACCGGACATTTCCCGCATGTGTAATACCTTTGACACCACGTCAAAAGTGGTTGCATTATAACAAAAGAAAAAACAAATGTCAAGCACTTTTTTTAATGTAGAAGCGGAGACCATGTGGGATCTGATGCTTCCTTTGGGGTTTTAAGTTCTCTTTCATTATGACCGGTAATATCAATACTGTGAAGAGTAACACCCTTACCAAACCAACCAACAGAGTTCATTTTTTCTTGACGGAAAAAGGCTAAAACTCTGCCGTTTGGAGCCCAAGTTGGCCCCTCAACCAAAAAGCCCTCAGCAATCAAACGCTCCCCAGAACCATCTGCACGCATCAACCCGATATAAAAACTTCCATTTTTAATTTTAGTAAAGGCAATATAATCTCCTCGGGGCGACCAAACTGGCGTAGCATACGTCCCTTCCCCAAAGCTGATTCGGTGCACATCAGCCCCGTCTGCTTCCATCACATAAAGTTGCTGATTACCCGACCGATCCGAGTTAAAAACTATTCTTTTCCCATCGGGAGAGTAACTGGGCGACGTATCAATAGCAGGATGATTTGTTAATTGTTTTTGTTCACCAGTTGCCAAATCATAAGTATAAATATCCGAATTACCGCGTTTTGAAAGTGACATGATCAATTTTTTTCCATCAACAGAAAATCGTGGTGCAAAAGACATTCCCTTAAACTTTCCAACTAATTCCGTTTTTCCTGATTCCACATCCATCAAATAGACTTTCGGTTCCCCGCTGGCATATGACATATAAGTCACTTTTTGCATATTGGGTGAAAAACGAGGTGTCATCACCATGTCTTTCCCGTCCGTTAAATAGCGTACATTAGCCCCATCTTGATCCATAACGGCCAAACGACGTTTGCGATTTTTAAGGCTTCCCGTTTCACTGACAAACACGATTTTTGTATCAAAATACCCTCTTTCGCCAGTCAAACGTTCATAAATTGTATCAGCAATAATATGCGCCAATTTACGTTCACTGGACGGATTAGAAGTTAAAACTTTGGCCACCATCTGCTGTTCGGTGTAAACATCCCAAATACGAAAAGAAACTTTTAATTCTCCGGAAAATGTTTCTTCCAACTGCCCCTGAACAAGGGCTTGGGCATTGATAGCCTGCCAATCACGAAAATTAGGTGTATCATTTACCCCTGCTAAATTCTGTAAATAGGCGTCTTGATTAACGATTCTGAATAAACCGGAACTTTCCAAATCTTGGCGTATAATATCAGAAATACGAATAGCTGTCTTATCTAACGCTGAATCAATTGCATAAAAATCAGGAAAAGCGATAGGCGTTGGTTCACTTCTTGCACCCGATACATCAATTCTTAATTCTGCCATTGCGGGTAAAACAATCATTCCCAAGCAAAATAAAAAAAACTTTAATAACCGCATTATTACCCTCCTTTATTGGTAAATAAGCATATTTCCACTAAAAAAGCAATAAAAAAAACTTATTTATATACACATATTTTTCTTTACAATCTCTCTTTTATTTATTAGACTAGTCCATATATTTCTAAGAAATTATTTCAAAAGGAATCAAACATGCCCAAAATATCTATTATCATTCCAAACTACAATACAGAAAAATATCTCGACAGATGTTTAACCAGCTTAATCCAACAAACGTTTAGTGATATTGAAATTATTCTGATAGATGATGGTTCAACGGATAATTCCGTTAAAATTATGAAAAAATATGCAGAAAAAGATGCCCGTATCAAAATAATTGAACAATCAAATTCAGGACCGGCCAAAGCTCGTAACAGAGGATTAGAAACTGCCACAGGAAAATATCTGATGTTCTGTGATTCTGATGATTGGTACGAACTTGATATGTGTGAAATTATGCATAATACTATTGAAAAAAAAGGCGTAGATAGTGTTTGCTGCCACACTTTCTTAGATTGTGAAGAAAATCTGGATATTGAACAGAAAAAAAGCCGTTTGACTGAAAAGTATTACAATTTCAAAAAATCCGGCAAACATATTTTAAAAGATAAATGGATTCTATACACCAATGTATTGTTGTGGAATAAAATTTGGCGACGAGATTTAATTGAAAGGTATCACATCCGTTTCCCCGAAGGCCATGAACACGATGATGATGCTTTTTGGTATATGTATTCCATTGTGGCCAAAAGCATCTTTTTCTTAAAAAAACCTTTATATCACTACTTTTTAAGAGTGGGTTCTATCATGAGCAGTCAAGTAGAAAAAAAACCAAAAAACAAAATGGATAGAATTGCTGTTTCTGAATATGTTTTAAATTTTCTGGTAAGAAATAAATTGCAACACAAAAAAGCATACTTAATGGCTCAATTTTTCAGACGCCAATTAAAAGGCGTTAGAAAATTTTTTACCCCCCAGGAAATAAGTGATTTGTGTGAAGAAATTAATGAAAAAATACAAAGTCAGCTGTCTACACACTATAAGATTGTTTATTCAAAAACGAACAATCAATTAACCTTAAAAAGGAAAGGTTATTTGCAACTGCTTTATAAAAAAATCATGTAATACGTTCAATAAAGATACCTATTAAAAAAACACCGTCTGAAAAGGCGGTGATTTTTTAATTAAGGAAATTATTTCTCTAGGATGGCAACACCCGGCAAAGATTTACCTTCCATCCATTCCAAAAATGCACCACCAGCTGCTGAAACATAAGTTAACGCAGGTTCTGCCCCCGCTTTTTTCAAGGCAGAAACAGTATCCCCACCACCAGCTACAGAGGTCAATTTACCCGCTTTTGTGAGCCCAACAACAACATCAGCCAATGCATTTGTTCCTTTATCAAAGGGCTTAATTTCAAAAGCACCTACCGGTCCGTTCCAAATGAGCGTTTTAGCACCTTCCAACACTTTGGCGAACTCGGCCACAGACTTTTCACCAATATCCAATAAAACCTTTCCTTCAGGAACCTTATCAGCATCAGAAGTATGGGGTGTTTGACCCTCACCAAATTCATCAGCCCAAACCAAATCTACAGGTAATACGATTTGGCAATTTCCGGCATTAGCTAAAATATTTTTAGCCGTATCAATCATATCGGGTTCCACCAATGAACCTTTTCCCATTTGAATTCCTTTGGCAGCCAAGAAAGTATGCGCCATACCGCCACCAATCAACAGATAATCCACCTTTTTAACCAAATTTCCCAACAAATCCAATTTGGTAGACACTTTACTACCCCCAACCAAAGCAACAGCCGGATGTTCAGGATTACCCAATGCTTTATCCAAAGCCTGTAATTCTTCTTGCATCAAACGCCCTGCTCCACGTGGCAACAAATGCGCCATACCTTCTGTGGAAGCGTGCGCACGATGCGCGGTAGAAAAAGCATCATTAATATAGATATCAATTCCATTGGCCAAATGTTCAGCAAATTCACGATCATTAGCTTCTTCACCCGGATAAAAACGCAAGTTTTCCAATAAAAGAACTTCCCCCGGTTGTAAAGAACGAACGGCTGCATCACGTGTTTCACCCACACAATCATCAATGAATTTGACTTTTAAGCCACTAGCTTTTTCCAATGCAGGCGCCAAAAAAGCCATAGAAAATTCGGGTTTCTTTTCCCCTTTTGGACGTCCGAAATGGCTGGCAACAACTACCTTTCCCCCTTTTGAAGCAATTTCCTTCATGGTCGGAACAAAACGATCAATACGGGTTGTATCGGTAATTTGTCCATCCTTCGCCGGTACGTTCAAATCCGCACGAACAAAAACAGTTTTTCCATTAAAATCAAAATCATCAAGTGTTTTAAACATTTTTTCTCCTTTGGTTAAACAAAAATCCCCCAAGTGATACACTTTTTGGGGGACTTTGTCAAGCGTTTTTTTTGATTAAAAGTGATACTGAACACCCAATCCAACACTGTTGATTTGAGTCTTATATTTTCCATGAATATAACTTGTTCCGGTTCTACTGGCTTTACTATCCACCGCTGCTTTTTGCCAAAACATATGGAAATAACTAAGATCAAACTGCCAGTTATTTTTTGTATAGGAAGCACCAACACTGGCAATCCAACGGTTATTATCCGGTACACGCGCTGTACGATGTTTAGAGTTACGAACGGCCCCTTGATCATAAGCAAGACCGGTACGGAAGGTCAAATTTTTGCAATAATGATAATCTACACCACCAGAAATAGTCCAAGTGTTCCGCCAATTTTCATCCACTTGGGATGGTGTTGCACGCGGACTTACTTGTCCTAAAGCCGTAGAATCGATGGAAAGTAAATGGAATCGATCCCAACGCGTCCAACGTGCCATTGCAGACAATCCCCATTTTCCCAATTCCTGATATGCTGTAAATTGGATATGTTCAGGATCCACCAATTTTGTGCTACTGATCCCCTCTTTAAGCCCTAAACCAGGATACATCAAATGGTGTTTTCCTTTGATATTTTGGACAACAGGCGAACGATAAGCAACACCAAAACGCGTTGTCTTAGTGGGTTCAATCATAATTCCGGCGTTCCAACCGTGCCCCCAACCATCAGCATTCATATCAGAATAACCATTGGCACCAATTGAATTTGTTAAACGGGCCTTCATACGTTCCAAAATAAAACCACCCCCAATACTGAGCCAACTGAAGGGTTTCCAAGCCAAACTTGGATTGATGTCGATTGTTTCAATTTCACTAACTAAAGCATGACTTTTACCAAACCAGGACTTATTATAGTAAGTACCAAGTCCAAATGGCACATAAAGTCCCAACCCGGCACGCCAATTTTCAGAAAGCGCATATTGCATAAATCCATGAGGAATCAACTTAAAATTACGAAGTTTCCCTTTACTTCCTTGACGTGGACCATCATCCAAATACCCTTTTTCTACGTTGGAATGAATATCCATTCCCATAGCACCTAATTGGACACCCGATTTTTTCAGAGTCATTCCGGCTGGGTTAAAAGCAATAGCCGAATAATCATCGCCGACAATTCCTGCCCCAGCAAAAGCGCGTCCGGCATTTGTGACGGAATATTCTTGCAACTGATATCCACCAGCCAAAGAAGCTGTAGAAGCCATCAAGATTGATACAAAAAGTAATGATTTAAATTTCATTTTTTTCCTTTCTTTTACTTGTATTTATGACATTTTTATGACAATTAAAACTACACATACATCGGAATTCATACACCTATATGATAAAAAAATCAAGTCATTTTTAAGGTCATCTATTTTTTAATTGCAAAACTGGATATTTTATGCTAAAAAAAACACATAACAGAAAGGAATTAAAATGAAACTGATTGTTGAATATTTGGGAAATTACGATAAAAATTGGGGAACATTGGAATATAAACACGCAGATGATTCCGGTTTTGATTTACGCGCCGCCATCAAAGAACCGATGGTCGTAAAGCCCGGAATGCATGCTTTGATTCCCAATGGAATTAAATTAAAAATTGAATCAGAAAATAATGCTTACGAAATTCAAACGCGTCCCCGTTCAGGGCCGGCAGCTAAGTTTGGTATTTCCATTGTTAATTCCCCAGGCACTGTGGATTATGGATACCGTGGGGAAGTAATGACTATTCTCATCAATTGCGGAAAAGAAGATTTCACCATTAATCCGGGAGACAGAATTGCTCAAGCGGTTGTTTGCCCGATTGTCCGTCAGAAATTGTTGAAGGAATTGTAGATGACAGCACTACCCGTTCTGCTGGTGGATTTGGTTCTACGGGGGTTAAATAAGCTTTTTTCCCTTGACTTTTTGGGGCTGTTCGGTTAGAATAGCCCCAATTTTTATTTAGAAGAAAGGATTAAAAATGGCCGCTTATCAATATATTTATGTAATGAAAGATTTGTGTAAAACTTTCCCAGGCGGTAAAGAAGTTTTAAAGCATATTTGGCTGAGTTTTTTTCCGGGCGCAAAGATCGGTGTCATAGGCCCAAACGGAGCCGGTAAATCAACATTAATGAAAATTATGGCTGGATTGGATGATAATTTCACGGGGGAAGCCTGGCCTGCCGAGGGAGTAAAAGTCGGCTATCTGCCACAAGAACCACAACTGGATCCATCCAAAAATGTTATTGAAAACATTATGGATGGTGTAGGTGAAATCAGAGATTTAATGAAACGTTGGGAAGAAGTCAATAACGCCTTTGCCGATCCGGATGCTGATATGGATAAATTGTTGGCAGAACAAGCTGAATTGCAAGAAAAAATTGACGCCGTCGGTGGCTGGGATTTTGAACGAAATGTAGAAATTGCTATGGATGCTTTGCGTTGTCCGCCGGCTGATGCGGATGTAACAAAACTGTCCGGTGGTGAAAAAAGGCGTGTTGCGTTATGTCGCCTACTCCTTTCAAAACCGGATATGTTGTTGCTGGATGAACCGACAAACCATTTGGATGCAGAATCTGTCGCTTGGTTACAAGTTTATTTGAAAAACTTTCCGAATACCGTTGTTATGATTACTCACGACCGCTATTTCTTGGATAATGTAACGGGTTGGATTTTGGAAATGGATCGTGGCGAAGGAATCCCATATGAAGGCAATTATACCAAGTGGTTGGAAGCCAAAGAAAAACGTTTGCAAATTGAACAAAATGCCGAGGACAAACGCCAAAAAACATTAAAAGAAGAATTGGAATGGGTGCGTTCCAGCCCCAAAGCGCGTCAAGCAAAATCTAAAGCACGTATTACCGCTTATGAAGAGTTATTAAAAAAATCAAACGAAAAAGTACCTGATGTAGCACAAATTGTCATTCCCGCCGGACCTCGTTTGGGAGATGTGGTTTTGAAAGCAGAAAACTTACGTAAAGCTTTTGGGGATAAATTGTTGTTCGATAACTTAAATTTCAACCTACCCGCCGGTGGTATCGTAGGTGTCATTGGTCCAAATGGTGCTGGAAAAACAACTTTGATGCGAATTATTACGGGCCAAGAAACACCTGATACTGGAACATTCAAGGTTGGCGAAACGGTAAAATTGGGGTATGTGGACCAAAGTCGCGACAGCTTAAATGATAACAATACTGTTTGGCAAGAAATCTCAGGCGGAAATGATACGCTGACTTTAGGAAAACGTGAAATTCCATCCCGCGCTTATGTTGCTCAATTTAATTTCAAAGGTGCTGATCAACAAAAGAAAATCGGCATGTTGTCAGGTGGTGAACGCAATCGCGTGCATATGGCAAAAATGTTGAAATCTGGTGCAAACGTTTTGTTGTTAGATGAACCAACCAATGATTTAGATGTTGATACCTTACGCGCATTGGAAGAAGCCTTGATGGATTTCCCCGGATGCGCTGTCATCACCAGCCATGACCGGTGGTTTTTGGATAGATTAGCAACTCATATTCTTGCTTTTGAAGGGGATAGCCAAGTCGTTTGGTTTGAAGGTAATTATCAAGAATATGAAGCAGATCGCCGTCGTCGTTTGGGGATTGATGCTGATACACCACACCGCATTAAATATAAACCAATCGAAAGAAAGTAAAAGAAAGCCCCGAAAATCGGGGCTTTTT
>JAFYBU010000038.1 GCA_017540065.1 Alphaproteobacteria bacterium | reverse complement strand
GAATATTTTTACAAAATCCCTTTTAACTTCGGCAGAAATCAAAACTTTATATCGCGTGATTAAACGCCTTTCTGGTGTGGGTAAAAAATAATTTAAAAAAAATCAAAAAAAAGATTGTTTTTTAAGAAAAATTGTTGTATGCATTACTTTACGAAGTATTTAGATGAAAGGATTGTCACATGTTTTCACGGATGAAAAAATTAATGAATGTTTTTTCCTCGGATTTAGCGATTGATTTAGGAACTGCAAATACGTTGGTTTATGTAAAAGGGCGTGGAGTTGTCTTAAGCGAACCTTCCGTTGTTGCTATTGCAGAATCACGTGGTAAAAAACAAGTGATCGCTGTTGGAAACGAAGCTAAACAGATGTTGGGAAAAACACCCGGCCAAATTCAGGCAATTCGTCCGCTTCGTGAAGGCGTGATTGCGGACTTTGATGTGGCAGAAGAAATGATTCGTCGCTTTATTGCAAAGGCGTTGGAACGTCGTGGTTTTGCTCGTCCTTTAATTGTTATTTGCGTTCCTTCGGGATCTACCGCCGTTGAACGTCGTGCAATTCAAGAAGCTGCCGAAAACAGTCATGCACGTAGAGTGTTTCTGATTGAAGAACCGATGGCAGCAGCTATCGGAGCAGGACTTCCTGTTCATGAAGCTTCAGGAAGTATGGTCGTTGATATCGGTGGGGGAACCACCGAAGTGGCAGTTATGAGTTTGGGAGGAATTGTCTACGCCAGATCCGAACGTGTCGGTGGTGACAAAATGGATGAAGCTATTGTATCTTATATTCGCCGTAATCACAATTTATTGATTGGAGAATCAACTGCCGAACGCATTAAAAAGTTGATTGGTTCTGCTGTGGCACCAAGTCGCGGGGATGGTGAAGTGATTCCTGTAAAAGGACGTGACTTAATGCATGGCGTTCCTAAGGAAATAAAAATTACCGAACGCCAAGTTTCAGAGGCATTAGCTGATCCTATCAGTAAGATTGTAGAAGCAGTAAAGGTAGCTTTGGAACATACAGATCCGGAATTGGCTTCGGATATCGTGGATAAAGGAATTATGTTGACTGGAGGTGGGGCTTTATTGCGTCGTTTAGATGATGTTTTGCGTGATGCAACGGGCCTTCCTGTTTCTGTCGCAGAAAATGCACTTCAATGTGTTGCCTTAGGGACAGGACGCACAGTGGAAGAAGTCGGAAAATTTGAAAACATCTTAACCAGTATGTATTAATGTTTTTTTAGGGGAACAAAATGGAGTCAAAGCTGTTTCGGCTTAAACGAATAAAATCACAGTTTTGGCGGTTTTTCCCTGTCTTTTTTTTGTTGGTATCTCTTTTTTTTATCGTATTCAGTTTGACACAAGTGGTTTTTGTCGGACAAATGAAACAAACCACCTTGTCTGTATACAATCCGGTTGTTTCCGTTATTAAAGAACCTGTTTATTGGGTAAGGAATGGTATTGAAAAAATTCAGGATTGGATTCAAACATATCAAGAAAATGAACACTTAAAGGAAGAAAATGAAGAACTTTTGAAATGGCGTTCTTTAGCTATTCAATTAAAAGAAGAACAAAAGGAATTAAAAAAATATTTGAATTTTACGGCTCCGGAAAAAACAAAGCATTTAGTCGCAGAAGTTGCCATGGATGAAGGTTCTGCTTTTACGCGTTCTTTTATTGTTGCTGCGGGTGCTAACCAAGGGGTAACAAAAGGGATGTTGGCATTTTCACCCAAGGGGCTTTTTGCGCGGGTGGTTGAAGTGATGCCGAATTTTTCAAGAATTATGACTTTAACGGATTACAAATCCCGTGTTCCTGTTTGGATTGGTGAAAATAAGGTTTCGGCTTTGTTAATTGGGGATAATACTTCTCGGCCTTTTCTTCAGTTTTTAAATGAAAATGAAACCGTTCAAAAAGGGGAGGTTGTTATGACTTCCGGATACGTTGGTGTTTATCCCCCGGGATTGCTTATCGGTTATGTTAATGAAATTCAAGAAGATGAAGTGCGCGTTCAGCCTATTGAAAATGGTGAAAAATTATCTTTTGTTCGTTTGATTGATTTCCCTTTATCCAAGCCCTTATTAGAGGAAACTGAATGAAAAATTTATTGGCTTTAAAAAAAATGTTTTGGATGTCAGCACCATTTTTAATGGGGCTTTTTCTAATCCTTTTTAGCTTGGTTCCGATAAATCTTCTTCCTTATTATCACCAATCATTTCCGTTTGTTGTGACTCTTATTTTTTACTTTTCTATTTTTAATCCGAAAGTTTTAAATGTATTTTTAGTTTTTTTATTGGGAATAATTAATGATATGATGACATCTTTGCCCTTGGGGTTTTATGCCTTTGGATTTGTTCTTATTTTTTTCTCGATAAGTATGCTGAGAAGTTATCTGATTGATATGGTATTTACTCAATTATGGATAATGTTCTGTCTTATCTTTTTCTGTACAGATGTCATTTGGGCTTTTTTATTTTTCTTGATTTCGGGAATATGGGTGTCAACAGGTTTTTGGTTTGTTCAATACCTGTTTGTTTGTCTGTTTTTCCCTTTTTTTTGTCGCTTTTCAGGTTATTTGAACCATAAGATACAGGAGGTTCAATGACTGTTTGGAAATACGAAAAAAATCATATTATACAAAAACGCATACTAACACTTTCTTTTTTCTTTTTATTTATAATTTTTGTGTTAATTGGGCGTCTTTTCTACCTGCAAATTCTTCAAGGAGATAAATTCTTGTTGTTGGCAGAAAAAAACAGAATTTCTTTACGGTTGACAATGCCAGATAGAGGTTATATTTACGATAGAAACGGAATTCTTTTGGCTGAAAATAAAAAGACATTTCAGGCAGTTCTTGTCAAAGAACAATCCCCGGATTATAAAAAGACGATAGATTCTTTTTCAAAACTTGTTCCTTTGCAAGAGGAAGAAAAAGAACGTATTTTGAAAGAAATTAAAAATAAACGTGCTTTCACACCCGTTCGTGTAAAGGATAGTTTAACCCCAAAAGAAGTTACATTATTACAACTAAATGCTCCTGATTTACCGGGAATTCAAATTGAAGAAGGAATAATTCGTTCATATCCTTATAAAGATATTAATACACATGCAGTGGGATACGTTTCCTTGTTCCTTGATTCAGATGGAAAGAATAAGGATGATCCTTTGTTAAATTTACCGGGATATCGTATAGGCAGAGCAGGGATTGAAAAAAGTTATGAAAAACTGTTATGCGGGGAGCCGGGATCAAAAAAGACAGAGGTTAACGCGGCTGGCTATTCTGTGCGATTATTGGAAAAAAATAAATCTGTTTCAGGAAAAGAATTGACCTTAACAATAGATAATCGCCTACAACAATATGCAACGGAATTATTTGAAGATAATGCAGGTTCGGCAATTTTAATGGATGTAAAAACAGGCGAAATTAAAACGATGGTTTCTTTACCTTCTTTTGACGCAAACTTATTTTTGACTTCCATTTCTTCAAAAGATTGGAAGTCTCTGTCCGGTAACAAGAAAAAACCGATGCAAAATAAAGCCCTTTATGGTACTTATTCCCCAGGGTCTATCTTTAAGTTAATCGTTGCTTTAGCCGGTTTGGAAAACAAAGTGATTTCCGAAAATACGACGATTAATTGTGGGGGATATACACAATTAGGAGAACAACGCTTTCATTGTTGGAAACGTGAAGGACATGGTAAATTGAATTTGGTCCAGGCCCTGGAACATTCTTGCGATGTTTATTTTTACGAAGTTGCTCAAAAGATTGGGGCTGAAAAAATTCTAGAAATTGCTAAGAAATTGGGTTTTGGTCAGGAAACAGGAATTGATTTGGAAAATGAAAAATCCGGATTGCTGCCCAGTTTTGAATGGAAAAAGAAAAAATTTAATGATTCTTGGCGCATGGGAGATACATTGAATCTGAGTATAGGACAGGGCTTTTTGTCTGCAACGCCTCTCCAAATTGTTCGGGCTGTTTCCGCTATTGCTAACGGTGGATATTTGGTTAAACCGCATTTACTTCAACAAGAAAATTTATCTTTATCAGCTCCCTTATTTGACAAAAAGAATCTTTCTGTTATTCGTCAAGGGATGTTTGATGTTGTCAATAAAGTTGGCGCGACCGCTTATGGTTCTCGTTTTGATTTAAACGGTTTGAAAATGGCGGGAAAGACCGCAACGACTCAAGTGAGACGTATCAGTTTGGAAGAACGAAAAAAAGGTTTAAAAGATCAGAAATTAATTCCATGGGAACACCGCGATCATGCTTTGTTTGCCGGTTTTGCCCCAACAAATAATCCCCGTTATGCTGTTGTTGTAGTGGTAGAACATGGAATCGGGGGATCCAGAACAGCGGCACCAATTGCTTCAAAACTCTTGAAAAAAGCATTAGAATTAGATATAGAAGATAAGAAACAAAATACGGAGACGACAAAATGAGTTTTTTTAAAGATCGTAATTGTTATATGAAAGATTATAACTTAAGCTTTATGGAACGTCTTCGTGGTTTCAATTACCTTTATTTATTATTTGTTTCCTTGATTGTTTTTATCGGAATAGGAGTCCTTTATTCTGTTGGAAATGGTCATTTTTCTCCCTGGGCTAGTAAACAGGCTTTGCGTTTTGGCATCAGTCTTGTTTTTTTAATTGTTATTGCTATGACGAATTTACGCCTTTGGATGAAGTATGCTTATTGGATTTACGGTATTGGTGTTATTTCGTTGATTGCAGTGGAATTGTTTGGTCATATAGGGATGGGGGCACAACGTTGGTTGAATCTGGGATTTTTCCAATTACAGCCTTCTGAAATTATGAAAATAGCTTTGGTATTAGCATTGGCAAAATACTTTCATGGTGCTTCTCTGGAACAGATTCATTCTATTAAATTTATAATTCCGCCAGCATTGATGATGGCTATTCCTGTTCTTTTAATTTTGAAACAACCGGATCTGGGAACAGCTATGATGCTTGTTTTTATGTCCTTTGGGGTTTTCTTTTTGGTTGGGGTTCAAATTTGGAAATTTGTAGTGTTAGGCTTGATGGGAATAGGTTCTTTCCCGATTATTTGGTCATTATTACATGATTATCAAAAAAAACGGGTTTTGATTTTTTTGAATCCTGAAAGAGATCCTTTGGGGGCAGGGTATCACATTTCACAATCCAAAATTACTTTAGGATCAGGTGGATTTTGGGGAAAAGGTTTTATGCAAGGAACTCAAACACGTCTTAATTTTATTCCGGAAAAACAAACAGATTTTATTTTCACTGTTTTTGCAGAAGAATTCAGCCTGTTTGGTTCTATTATTTTATTTACTTTATATACATTGGT
>JAFYBU010000037.1 GCA_017540065.1 Alphaproteobacteria bacterium | reverse complement strand
GGGACAATTATGGAAACAAGTGCAGGATCAATGGGTTCTTGTCTGTGTGTATCAAACTGATGCTTATTGAAAACTCCCCGCCTGCTATGGCGGGGATTTTTTGACCATTCTTTCCTTGCCTTTTTTGTCAAAATTTGCTATGTTGTGTCTATGACACCAAAGTTTATACATTTGCATGTGCACACGGCCTATTCGCTTTTGGAAGGGGCCATTAAGATGCCCAAGCTTGCAGCATGGGCGGCAGAAAATAAAATGCCGGCCATAGCCGTTACGGATTCCAATAACATCTGCGGGGCGATGGCGATGATGCATGAAATGCCTCCTGTGGGTGTTCAACCGATTTTGGGAACTCAGCTTTTGGTTAAATCCCCTAAAAAAGAAAAAAATACTTTTGATACAAAAGATGACACTTTTGATAAGGTTGTTTTATTGGTTCAAAATGAAACGGGTTATAAGCATTTATTAAAGCTTTTTTCGGCCTATTATATGGGGGCAGATAAGCAAGGACAACCGCATATAACTTTTGATGAACTCTGTGCTCATACAGATGGCCTGCTTTGTTTGACGGGCGGTTGGGAAGGTTTAATCGGACGTGCTTTGTTGGCGGGACAATTTGATTGGGCAAAAAAACTTACCCAAAAATTAAAAGATGTTTTTGGTGATCGTTTGTACATTGAATTAATGCGTCACGGTATGAATCAGGAACAACAGACCGAAGAAGACTTTTTGAAATTGGCGTTGGATTTGAATATTCCCATTGTGGCCACTAATGATGCTTATTTTTTAACGCCGGATATGTATGAAGCGCAAGATGCCTTAATGTGTATTGCGGAAAAAAAGTTGTTGGTGGATGAAGATCGACGTCGGCTGACCCCGGAACATTATTTGAAAACGGAAGCTCAAATGTGTGAACTTTTTTCGGATTTACCCGAAGCGCTTTCTAATACTGTTTTAATTGCTAAACGTTGTGCTTTTATGGCTGAAAAGAAAAAGCCCGCATTTCCGAATTACGATTGCCACGGGAAAACGGAAGATGAAGTTTTGGCAGATATGGCCGAAGAAGGTTTCAAAATCAGGATGCAGGGACGTTCACCCGAAGAACAAAAAAAATACCATGATCAAATGTTATTTGAATTGGGCGTCATTAAACAAATGGGGTTTCCCGGGTATTTTTTGATTGTGGCAGATTTTATTCAATGGTCCAAAAAGAATGGTGTGCCGGTGGGGCCGGGACGCGGATCAGGGGCAGGGTCTGTGGTGGCTTGGTGTTTGATGATTACCGACATTGATCCCATGCGGTTTGATTTGGTGTTTGAACGTTTTTTAAATCCGGAACGTGTGAATATGCCTGATATCGACGTGGACTTTTGTCAGGAAAAACGTGAAAAAACAATTGAATACGTGCAAAATCATTATGGTTTTGATCATGTGGCTCAAATTATTACATTCGGTAAATTGCAAGCTAAAGCGGTGATTCGTGATGTAGGGCGCGTCATGCAAGTGCCTTTCCCTGTTGTGGATCGATTATCTAAAATGATTCCGAATGATCCCAAGATTACATTGGAAAAAGCCTTTGAACAAGAACCGCGTCTGAAAGAAGAAATAGATGCGGATGAGCAAGTTAAAGAATTGTTTGCCATTGCCGTTAAATTGGAAGGTCTGTTTCGTAACACGTCCACACACGCAGCCGGGGTGGTGATCGGGAATAAACCGTTGGATGAAATTGTGCCGATTTATAAGGATCCGTCATCTGATATGCCTGTCACTCAATACGATATGAAGTATGTGGAAGAAGCGAGTCTAATTAAGTTTGACTTTTTGGGATTGAAGACTTTAACGACAATTAAAAAGGCAATTGAATTAATCAATAAACGCGGTATAGATGTGGATATAGATCATATTCCTTTGGATGATGAAGAAACCTTTAAGCTTTTGCGTGCGGCTGATACAACGGGCGTATTTCAATTGGAATCTACCGGGATGAAAAAAATCTTGCACGATATGCAACCCGATAAAATTGAAGATATTGTGGCGTTGGTGTCACTTTATCGTCCGGGGCCGATGGATTCAATCCCGACATATATCGCGGTGAAAAAAGGTTTGGAAAAACCCGACTATATGCATCCGATGTTGGAACCGATTTTAAAAGAAACCTATGGCATTATGATTTATCAAGAACAGGTGATGCAGATTTCACGTGAAATGGCAGGTTTTACATTGGGCGGTGCGGATTTGCTTCGTCGTATTATGGGTAAGAAAAAAGCAGAACTTTTGCCCGAACAAAAAGTAAAGTTCTTGGCAGGGGCAAAAGAAAAAGGGGTTGATCCCAAAATCGCTGAACTTGTTTTTGATAAAATGGCCAAATTTGCCTCCTATGGTTTTAACAAAGCGCACGCTGCCGCGTATGCTTTTATCGCATATCAAACGGCTTATTTGAAGGCGCATTTCCCCGCGGAGTTTATGGCAGCGACCATGACTTTGGATAAAATCAATACAGATAAATTGGCTGTTTTTAAGGATGATATTTTGGCGCATAACATCAAAGTTTTGTCCCCTGATATCAATCGTTCTGAAGTGGATTTTACCGTTGAAAACGGGGCTGTTCGTTATGCTTTATCTGCCGTTAAAAATGTGGGTGAAGCCGGAATGCAACAAGTGGTGGCGGAACGCACAAAAAACGGTCCTTTCAAATCTTTGCAAGATTTTGTTTCCCGTGTGGATGTGACCGCCCTTAACAAACGGTATGTGGAAAATTTGGCAAAATCTGGCGCCTTTGAATGTGTGGAAAAAAATCGAGCACTTGTTTTTAACAATGTGGAAAATTTGGTGGCATATGCAAATCAAGCCACACAGGCACGCAACAGTTCTCAGATGGGCTTGTTTGGGGCAGATGTATCGGCAAATGCCTTAAAACTGAATAGATGTTCCGAATGGCCACAAATGGAAAAATTGGAACATGAAAAAGAAGCACTGGGTTTTTACTTATCGGCGCATCCGTTGGATTCGTTCGGCCCTGTATTGGATCGTTTGCGTGCTGTGAATTATGCAGATATTAAACCGATGGTAATGGTCAGTGGGGCTGTGCGCGTTAAAATTGCTGCCATTGTTTCAGATGTCAGAGAACGTATCAGTCAAAAGGGAAATCGATTCGCTTTTGTAACAGGATCCGATAAATCCGGCAGTTTTGATTTGGTGTGTTTTTCGGATGTGTTAACGGCAAATCGTGAAAAGTTAAAATCGAACCAACCCCTTTTATTGACTGTTAATGCTACGCGTAAAGAAGGGGAAGAAGATGTCCGCTTGAATTTGGCAGAAGTGGAATATTTATCCGAAGTAATGGCTAATACAGCTTCCACTTTGATTGTGCGTTTAGAAAAAGCAGATGCTGTCAATGATATTAAAAAGGTGTTAGAAAAAGTCCCCAAAGGGAAAAGTAAAATTTTCTTGATCTTGAAAACAAATGAGTATGATGTAGAATTTGAACTTCCTACTCATTACACCATCACACCGGAAGTGATAGATAACCTGACGCGCATTTTGGGCGTAGCAGAAGTCAAACAGGCCTGATTTTATCGTCAATTTGAAAAAAATTATTCCGCTTGACATTATTGTTATTGTTGTGTAAAACATCTTCTATGGAGGTTTAAGATGCTTTTAATTAGTTTGCTTACTTTTATTGCTTTCTTTGTTTTACTGCCTGGTTTTTGCATCATTATGCAATTTGAAAAAGGGGTTGTGTTTACCTTGGGGCGTTATACAAAGACAATTGGTCCGGGACTTCGTTGGGTAATTCCTTTTATTCAAACTGTTCAAAAAATTGATATGCGTATTGAAACGGTGGATATTCCCAAACAGGAAGTTATTACAAAAGATAATATTCCCGTTAACATTAACGCGGTGGTTTATTTCCACGTGAAAACGCCGGAATCTGCAGTGATTGAAATTTCAGATTATGTATTTGCGGTTATTCAATTAACGCAATCAGCCCTGAAAGATATCGTCGGGAATAATGATTTGGATACTATTTTATCCGAACGTAAACGTTTGGGGGAAGACATTAAAGCTATTGTGGATGAAGCAACAGACAAATGGGGAATAGACATTGATTCCATCAACATTCAAGAAATTGAATTGCCGGAAGATATGAAACGCGCCATGGCTAAACAAGCTGAAGCAGAACGAAATCGCCGTGCGATGGTTATTTCTGCTTCGGGTGAAGTCGAATCGTCTAAAAAAATGTTAGAAGCTGCAAAAACTTTGGAAAAAAGTCCCGTTACTTTGCAACTGAAAACATTACAAACGATTAAGGATATTTCCACATCCTCTTCACAAAAAGTTGTTCTTTTTCCTTTAGAATTAATGGATCTTTTAAGAAAAAAATGAAACATTCAACAATTACAATTACGGGACAATTAGGAAGCGGAAAATCAACTGTTGCTAAAATGTTATCAACGCGTTTGGGGTGGTTGTATTATTCAACGGGGATGGCACAAAGGGTGATTGCTCAAAATCGTGGTATAACGACAATCGAACTGAATCGTCTGGCTATTACAGATCCCAGTATTGATCATGAAATTGACAGCATCTTTCAAAATCCGCCGTGGGGAAAAAATCCTTGTGTAGTGGACAGTCGGTTAGCATTTCATTTTTTGCCTCAATCGTTAAAGGTGTGTCTACATGTTGCTCCCCATGTTGCTGCAGAACGTGTTTTGGCCGAAAAAGGGCGGATCAGCGAAAGCTATTCTAATGTTCAAGAAGCAGAAAGCTATTTGAAAAAAAGAATGGAATTGGAACAGGCCCATTTTATGAAAAATTATCATTTGGATATCACGGATCTTCACCAATTTGATTTGGTGATTGATACGACCTGTTTGACACCGGATATGGTTTGTGAAAAAATTATAGAAAAATTATGATCTTGTGCGATTCTTGGATCGAGCTTGAATCATCATTTGCATCAAATGTTGTAAATGCATACTTTGGGACAAATTAAGGGCTTTTCCCTTTTCTGTTACCAATAAACGATTTCCTTGAGATTTTTCCTTTGTTTTTTCGTATGAATCATATAACAGCATTCTGAAATTTTTTAATAAGTTTTGGTCATGAGGCATTTTCAAAAATATGTCCAAAAATGACTTTGCATTATTGGGATTTTCCAAAATAGATAGTAACATGCCTTTTTCGGAATTATCCAAAACTTGGAATAAATTGGATAGTAAAGTTTTTGTATTGCTATCCATCGGATCCCCGTCTGTTTCCGTTAAATCCAATAATTTTCTGAATTCTTGAACTTCGGGGGATTTTTCTTTGCTTTTTTTCTCATACGCCAAGCGATTTATTTCCATCAACAAATTGACAGGGGTAACGGCTTTGTTTTTCGGCCAGTTAACTTTAATGCCGAATTGTGCCATTGAGTTCACTAATTTTTCTTGATCAGCGGGACGCATACTTAAAAATGCCTTTTTTAATTCTGATACGCAGTTGGGAACATTTTCCAAAAGTTCTAATCCTTGTTGCTGAACGGCTACCTTGATTCCCAAACACAAAGGACACTTAACCACTTTCTTGGCAGGGGATACCCCCAAATAAGTGTTGTATTTTTCACAATAAAAAGGTAATGTTTCGGGCAAAAAAGAACGTATCCCTAAAAAAGGACAACTGGTCGGGCATTCGTTATTTCTCTTTTCCATGCGCATAAAATGGCAGATTTTACATAAAAAAGCAAGTCTTAAAATCATTTTAATAAAAATATGTTGATTTTATTTTCAAAAGTCGCTAAACTAGTAATAGGACCTTTATGTCCAAGGTCTTTGACAAGGAGAAAAAATGAAACAATATTTATTGGTTGTGTTGGGATGTTCCTTATTAAGTGCTTGTATTGCACATGAAACAGATTTGCAAGCTGCACAAGAAAAGCGTGATGCTGCTTTGGCACAGAAACGTGCTGAAAACGGCTGTGCTTTTATTCGTGATCATGATGCTTATCGTCAATGTGTGATGAACACCTACTATATGCAACATCCGAGAACCTATGAAACACGTGAATTAACAAATGGTCAACCCGTTGCAATTATCAGTAATCAAACCGCCGGATGTGGTTGTGGTGGTGCTGTGGGTTGTACGGCAGGTTGTACCACCAAAGTGGCCCCGTTACCAGCGGGCGGCCCCCAAGTTGTTCCTTATGCTACATCTGAATCAACAACGGTAGAAACAACTTGTACACAAAATTATCAGGCACAAGAAGCTTCTGTTACAACAACAGAAGTTTTACCTCCGCCGCCCCCAGTTCAGATTACAACTCAACCGGCTCCGGTTGTTGAACCGGAACCCGATCCGACATGGTGGGAAACATATAAGGCCGAAAAAAAGGTCGAAGCAATACCTCAAAAACCGGTATGTCCTTGTCCGGATCCTAATGATCCATGTCCGCAATGTGTTGATAAATAATCAAGAAAGGGAAAAGTGAAATGAAAAAACTATTTGCTTCAATTTGTGCTGTTTTATTGGTCAGCGCTTGTTCATCCAATCAGGGTTTTGAAACTTATGGGGATGAGACAACTGGTGGTTGGAAAGAGGGGGTAAATATTGCTGATTTGGAAACAACCGCTATGACAAAAGCATTCAGCAACGAAACAAATGATGTTGTTTACTTTGCTCTGAATAGTTCTTCTTTAGATGCTACGGCTAAAGCCGATTTAAGGGCTCAAGCTGAATGGTTAAAGAAAAATCCAAAGGCATTGATTGTTGTTGAAGGACGTTGTGACGAACGCGGTACACGTGAATACAACTTGGCTTTGGGTGATCGCCGTGCGAATATGGCAGCCAGTTATTTGATTGCCAATGGTGTTGAATCTAACCGTATTCGTACCATTTCTTATGGTAAAGACAAACCGGTTGTTTTGGGATCTGATGAAGAATCCTGGGCTAAAAATCGGTCTGCAACAACAGTTGCTTACTAAAAAAAGCTTGACTATTTTATCCCTTCTTGCTATGTTTCAAGAAGGGATTTTTTTATGGAGATGGCAAATGAAAAATATACTTTTAATGGCAGGGGTATGCTTGCTTTCCTTTAACGTTTTGGCCGATACTAAAACGGAAATTTTAATCGATAAAGTGGACAGAATGGAAGCCGAATTGGCCTTATTGCAACGGAAACTTTATCAAAATCCGTCAGTACAATCAGCTCCATCTTCTGCAGATGATATACAAAATAAATCCAATGTCCCTGCCAACATTGATGATTTTTATTCTCAATTGGATGCCCAAAATCAAGTCATCCAAGGATTAACAGAAAAAGTTGAACGTTTGGAATTTCAATTGAACTCCTTGGAAAATAAAGTGGATAGAGTCAATACAGATGTGGATTTTCGTTTGAATGAATTGTCATCTTCCAAACCATCAAATTCCGAACCTGTTTCGGAAGCAAAAAACACATCAGATAAAGATGCTTATGAAGCGGCCTATGCTTTATTAAAGGCTGGAGATTATGATAAAGCAGAACAAGCTTTCTTAAAGTTTATGACGGATTATCCTACTTCTTCATATTTAGGAAATGCCAATTATTGGCTGGGTGAAAGTTATTATACTCGGGGTCAATATGCGGAAGCTGCCGGTTTGTTTGCAGATGGATTTACAAAATACAAGAACAATACCAAAGCGCCTGATAATATGTTAAAATTAGGACTTGCCATGAAGGGGTTGGGTAAAAAAACAGAAGCTTGTAGTGCGTTCAAAGGTTTATCTGATGAATTTCCGCAAGCTAATGAAGCCTTGAAAAAACGGGCAAAAGATGAAGCAAAGGCATTGAAATGTCCGCTTTAGAAAAAAAATTTGAAGATGAAATGCAGGCTTTGTTTTCGGAACAACCTGATAAAATTGCAGTGGCTGTTTCCGGAGGGGCTGACAGTTTATGTTTGACTTTGCTTTTGAAAAAATGGGCCGATAAAAATCGGGTGAAGTTATATGCCTTTACGGTTGATCATGGCTTGCGTTCCGAATCTTCAAAAGAAGCGTCGGCAGTTCATTTACAATTAAAAAAGTTAGGTTTCATCCATCAAGTGTTGAAATGGTCAGGGAAAAAACCAAAAACACGTGTGGAAGAATTGGCACGTCAGGCGCGTTATGACTTGTTGCAAAAGGCT
This sequence comes from Alphaproteobacteria bacterium, assembly GCA_017540065.1. Lineage (GTDB taxonomy): Bacteria > Pseudomonadota > Alphaproteobacteria > CAAHEQ01 > UBA3637 > UBA3637. The sequence goes on along the minus strand of JAFYBU010000037.1, from coordinate 3,177 downwards.
TGTCAAAAAAACAAAATTCAGTATTTATTTTTGGCCCATCATATAGAGGATCAATGTGAAACTTTTTGGGCGCGTTTTGCTCATAAAAGCGGTTTGGACGGCCTTTGCGCCATGCAAAAAAAGTCTGATTTGAATGGGTTGATTTTGGTACGTCCTTTATTGGATGTTTCTAAAAAAGAAATTGTTGAATATTTGAAAAAGAATAAAATATCTTGGGTGGAAGATCCTATGAATTACAGCCCGCTGTATGAACGTGTGTTATGGCGCGGACATCAAAAAAGTTTATCCGAAATGGGTTTAACCCCCGCCACAATCAACGTTCTTACAAAACGGTTAACACGCGTGAAACAGGCCGTTGATTTTTATACAAATGCGTTTATTAAAAATTCAGTTCTTTTAAGCCCGGTAGGCTATGCTTTTATCGGTAAAATGGCATGGGAAATGGCCCCGATGGAAATTCGTTTGCGGACGTTGTTGCATTTATTACCTTTAATCAGCGGGCAAGATAAAATTGTTTCATTGGAATCGGTGGAAAAGTTGTTAAATTCTTCCCTAAAATCTGCCACATTGGCGGGGTGCCAAATCATCTTTCATAAAAAAGGTATTTTTATTGCGCGGGAAATGCGTCAAATTACCAAGTCTATGAAGCTGAAAAAAGGAAAGTCTGCTTATTGGGACAGATTTTTTATCTTTTCACCCGTGGCGACAACTTTGTCTCATCAAGCTCCCAAAAAACGTATAAAGGATTTACCCTTTTTGGTCCAAAAAACTTTTCCGAATGCGGATTATAATAAGGTCCATTATTCCATTGACGAAAGTTGTTTTTGCGGACTTTATTTTCCAGAAGTTCCCGTTCTTGGCCAAAAAGAGCTTGAAAAAAAAGCGTATTTGGACTATAAAAAGGGAAATAAAACACTTTTTATTCACTTTAACCCAAGGATTCAAAAATGAAAATTTCTTCAGCACCTAAAAGTCTTGGCACTTGGATTATTATTTTTTTGGTTATGGTTGTTATTGCCAATTTGGCTTATGCGCCGGCCATGAAAAATCAAAAAGAAAGTATGACTTACACGGATTTTATTGAACGTGTTGAAAAGGGGGAAGTGACATCTGTTGAAATTCAAGGGCAGAATGTTTACGGTGAAACGAATGATCATAAAAAGTTTGAAACCTATGTGCCGGCCGAAGCAGGCTTGGTTCCGGTATTGACAGAACACAAGGTGAAAATTTCGGCAGCGCCTGTTCCGGATCCCGGTGAATCTTGGAGCGGTATTTTAATTGCATGGTTGCCCATGATATTCTTTTTGGGTATTTGGTTGATGATGATGCGTCAAATGGCTGCCAGCAACGGCAAGGCATTAAGTTTCGGGAAATCACGCGCCCGTTTGTTGAACGGTAAGGAAAAAGTGACTTTCAAGGACGTGGCCGGCATTGAAGAAGCCAAATCCGAATTGCAAGAAATTGTGGAATTTTTGAAAGCACCCGGAAAATTTCAACGTTTGGGCGGAAAAATCCCCAAAGGTGTTTTGTTGGTTGGGCCTCCGGGAACCGGAAAAACCTTACTTGCTCGTGCAATTGCCGGTGAAGCAGACGTTCCTTTTTATTCCATTTCGGGTTCTGATTTTGTGGAAATGTTTGTGGGGGTAGGGGCTTCACGTGTCAGAGATATGTTTGAACAAGCCAAAAAAACGGCGCCGTGCATTGTTTTTGTGGATGAAATTGATGCTGTCGGGCGTCATCGTGGGGCTGGGCTTGGCGGTGGTAATGACGAACGCGAACAGACCTTGAATCAGTTGTTGGTGGAAATGGATGGTTTTGAGGTAAATTCTGGTATCATTTTAATTGCTGCAACGAATCGTCCGGATGTATTGGATCCGGCCCTTTTACGTCCGGGGCGTTTTGATCGCCAAGTGGTTGTAAATAATCCGGACATCAAGGGGCGTGAAGCAATTTTGAAGGTACATGTCAGAAAGGTTCCTTTGGCTAAAGATGTTAAATTGGACGTATTGGCACGTGGAACACCCGGATTTTCCGGCGCGGATTTGGCAAATTTGGTAAACGAAGCGGCATTGTTGGCTGCCAGTCGTAATAAAACAATGGTTGCCATGACCGAATTTGAAGATGCCAAAGATAAAGTGATGATGGGATCCGAACGGCGCAGTCTTATCATGGATGAAAAAGAAAAGAAAATGACTGCTTACCATGAAGCGGGACATGCCATTGTGTCGCTTCATTTGCCCGAATCTGATCCGTTACATAAAGTGACGATTATTCCGCGGGGACGTGCTTTGGGTGTCACCATGCAACTCCCCGAAAAGGATAAATATTCGCAAAGTAAAACCTATCTTCTTTCCCGTCTTTCTATTTTATTTGCAGGTCGTGTGGCCGAAGAAATGGTGCTGGGAAAGGAAAAAGTATCTACGGGTGCCAGTAATGATATTCAGGTGGCAACAACAATCGCACGTAAAATGGTTTCCGAATGGGGAATGAGTGCCTTGGGGCCTATTGCTTTTGAAGAACCGGAATCGGATGTCTTTTTGGGATACAGTATTGCCAAGCGCAAAAATATGGCAGATAAAACGGCTTTACAAGTGGACACAGAAATTGCCCGTTTGATTAACACTGCTTATAAGCGGACGCAAAGTTTGTTGCGCACTTATCGCAGGGAATTGGATACTTTGGCAAAGGGATTGATTGAATATGAAACCTTGTCCGGTGAAGAAGTGAAACTTTTGTTGTCAGGTAAAAAAATTGGTAAAGAAGAAAAGACAAAGAACTTGGTTTCCGTTCAACCGAGTGTTCCTGAAGTGACAGAATAATTCTTGACTTTTTTCTTATTTTATGATATAATTACCCGCGGTTAAAGGCACTGGTGTATCCGGTGCTTTTTTTATTAACCGAATCCAAGGATCCGATCTGTTGATCGGGTCCTTTTTTACTTTTATTATAATAGGAGAAAAAATGACTGAACATGTAAAAGTCTATGGTGTTAAACCACGGATACAATACATAGCGAACGGAACATTAAAAACTTTTGAATTTTCTTTTGCTATTTTTAAGACATCTGATATTGATGTTTATTTTGGGGATGTTTTACAAGATGCATCCATTTATACGGTTTCCGGAATTCGTCATTCGGATGGCGGTTCTGTTACTTTTGAATCGGCTCCGGCTTCT
>JAFYBU010000036.1 GCA_017540065.1 Alphaproteobacteria bacterium | reverse complement strand
TATTGCGGAAAGTAATCATCAAAGTTTTTCCGGAACAGAAGAAGAAAAACTATTTAAAGAAATGAAAGACAAATTGCGCGTTGTTCAAATTAACCGTAACGGGAACATTCGTGCGATTACAGAAATTACTTAAGGGGATAATATGGTGCCGACACTTTACATTTCCAGAACGTCTGACGGGGAGGGTTTGCCACTTCCCAGTTATGAATCAAAAAATCATATTGCATTGACATTATAAGCGGCAATTTCCGCTCCAATTCGTTTAAAGTCGGGGGAAAGGGCATATGTTCCTGTTGGTTTTGCGATAGGAATTCCCAAAGGCTTTTGCGGGCAAGTGGTCAGTTTTCCACAATTGGCCAGAAAGGATGGCATTATCGTTTCTGATGCCCCACACGTTATTCATCCGGCAGACAGAAATCCCTTATTTGTTTTGTTGTTAAATACGGCAGAAAAAGACTATGTTTTGCATCGGGGTGTTGTGTGTGCCCAACTTCTTGTTTTACCGGCTCTTCAAGTTGCATGGAAAGAAATTGAACGTCAAATTGATCGGTCAGATATCACTCCGGCAGATGAAATTTTGTTGGACGAAGCAGAAGAAACAACATCTAATTCAAATGCTTTGGAACCTTCTGCCAGGCGTGGTGTTCGTTCTATCCGAAACAGGTATAAGAAAGATGAAAATGAATAAATTTTTGTTGGGGATGCTTCTTTTCATTTCGTTGTCGGTTCATGCAACCGAATATGCCTCATTAAAAAAAGATCAAGTTAATTTGCGAACGGGACCGGGTGATCGTTATCCGATTATGTGGGTATATCAAGAAAGAAATTTTCCCGTTGAAGTGTTGGATAGTTTTGAAATTTGGCGTCAAATTCGGGATAAAGACGGAGAACGTGGTTGGGTACATCAAAACATGTTAAAAAAAACACGATTTGTTGTGATTGAAAAGGAAAGTTCATTATTGAAAAAGGCCGAACCTGAAGCTTCCCCTGTTGCGATTGTTCAACCCGGTGTTATTGCAAAAGTGGAATCTTGTCCGATGGGGCCTTATTGCAAAATCACTGTTTCAGACGAAAACAACACCAAAACAGGTTGGTTCTTACGTTCCAATCTGTGGGGATTAGATGCTGGTGAAGTGATTAAAAATTAAATTTTATCTTTTTAATTTTTCTATCAATTTTTTGAATTTTTCACACAAAGGGTTTTGGTCGGGCGTGTCCGAAAAACTTTCCCATAATTCACGTTGTTTTTTGGTCAAATTTGTCGGGATTTCTACTTGGAAAATCACGTGTAGATCACCACGTTTTTTCCCACGAAGTCCCGGCATTCCCAAACCATCAAAAACTTTTTCTGTGCCGGATTGCAATCCCGCGGGCACTTTATATTCCTTAAATTCACCATCCAAAGTCGGAATTTGAACTTTTCCTCCAAACACTGCAGTTGTAAGGGGCAGAGGCATTTTCAAAAACAATTCTGTTTCTTGCCGTTCAAACAAAGGATGTTTTTCTACCGTCAAAAACACGTATAAATCGCCGTTAACACCATGGGGAGCATAGTTGCCTTCACCAGATAAGCGCATCCGTACACCCGTTTCCACACCGGCGGGAATATTGACTTCCAATGTCTTTTTTTGACGTGTTCTGCCACTGGCACGGCATTTGGGACAAGCCTTTTGAATTGTTTTTCCTGTTCCATGACAGGTGGGACATTCTGTTTCTACAACAAAAAAGCCCTGTCGTTGACGGATGTGTCCCATTCCGCGACAGGTGGCACAGGTTTGTACACCTTCTCCGCCTTCCCCATGGCAATCAGGACATTCCCCCAGATATTCCACTTCAACTTCTTTTTTAAGCCCGGAAAGAGCCTCTTCCAATGTAATTGTCATATCTGTGCGAAGATCTTCCCCGCGGATTCGTCTGGCTTCCCCCGAACGGTGCATACCAAACATTTCTGAAAAAATATCTTCAAATCCAGTTCCTGAAAAATCAAAACCGCCAAAGCCATTACCAAAACCGCCTTGTCCCATGCCGGATTTATAGGCTTCATGCCCGAATTGATCATAACGTGCGCGTTTATCTTCGTCTTTTAAGGTATCATAAGCTTCCACTAATTCTTTGAATTGTTTTTCGGCATCTTTATCGCCAGCATGATGATCAGGGTGGCAATCTTTTGCTTTTACACGAAAAGCTTGCTTAATTTCACTGGCGGAAGCTGTTTTTGAAACACCTAAAATATCATAATAATCGCGCATGGTCATATCCTTTTATGTTCATTAAAATGGAAGAAAGGCGGGCTTAAAAGTCCGCCTTAGATTGTAAGATAAAAGTTTACTTTTTAACCTCTTCATAATCTGCATCAACAACATCTTCCTTCTTTTCTTCGCCGGGTTGATCTCCAGTAGGATTTGGATTGCCTTGTGCCGCTTGGGCTTTATACATGGCTTCTCCAATTTTCATGCTGGCATTTTGAAGAGCTTCAGTTTTATCCTTGATACGCTGTGTATCGTTGGATTCAATGGCCTCCTTTAAGTCCTTGATGCAGGTTTCGATGGCTTCTTTATCGGCAGCCGGAATCTTGTCAGCATTTTCTTTCAACATTTTTTCCGTACTGGCAACCATAGCATCCGCATGATTTTTTGCATCGGCAGCTTCTTTGAATTTCTTATCTTCTTCGGCATGTGCTTCTGCATCTTTCACCATCTTTTCAATGTCGGCGTCAGACAAACCGCCTGAAGATTGAATCCGAATGGATTGTTCTTTGCCTGTGGCTTTATCTTTGGCTGACACGTTTACGATACCGTTAGCGTCAATGTCAAAGCTGACTTCAATTTGTGGCATTCCACGGGGAGCAGGGGGAATTCCTACCAAATCAAATTGACCTAACAATTTGTTATCCCGTGCAATTTCACGTTCACCTTGGAACACGCGAATAGTAACAGCCGTTTGT
>JAFYBU010000035.1 GCA_017540065.1 Alphaproteobacteria bacterium | reverse complement strand
TTGTTTTTTATAAACAATTCAACAACATCATCACCAATTAAAAAAGCGCCACGTTCAATAAGTTGAAGCGCCAAAGAAGTCTTTCCGATCCCAGATGGTCCCTGAATTAAAATAGCATGTTTTTTATAAGAAACAGCGGTTGCTTGAATATCCATAATCCCCCTTTTAGAAAATGGTGTTCTCGGCGGGAATCGAACCCACGACCTACGGTTTAGGAAACCGTTGCTCTATCCTGCTGAGCTACGAGAACTTTATTCCTATTTTCCGGATTTGGTCAGATATTCGCAGAACATACGGACAATAGCAAATTCTACCACAACCCCTAAGATTGCCCCCAAGAAACCAACAACGTATCCGGAAAGGAGCATTCCTAAACTGCTTAAAGTTGTTAAAGCCAAAATAACCAACACAACGAAATAAATGATCTTGGCATAAGGTGCAATCTTCGGTGCCAATTTTTCGGTCAAAACAGGCTTATCCAAATTCATCAGATGTTTAAAAATTTCTTTCATTTTTTCTTCCTTTCTTTATTTTTTACGCATTGTGGGGAAAGCAATCACATCTCGGATAGAGGTATTGCCCGTCAAAAACATTACTAATCTGTCCATACCAATTCCCATTCCCCCAGTGGGTGGCAAACCATGTTCCAATGCTTCAACAAAATCTTCATCCATCATATCGGCTTCTTCATCTCCTGCTTCACGTGCTTTCACTTGAGCTTCAAAGCGTTCATATTGATCCAACGGATTGGTGAGTTCTGTGTAAGCATTCCCCATTTCTTTACCATTAATATAGGGTTCAAATTGTTCCACCAAACGTGGTTCAACACGATGTGTTTTACATAAAGGATTCATTGATTTCGGATGATCCATTACAATGGTTGGCTGAATCAAATGCTCTTCACATTTTGCTTCAAAAACAGCGGCCATACAGTGTCCCCAATCAGCATTATCATCCACTTCAACGTTGAGTTTTTGGGCAGTAGCTCTAGCCTCTTCATCCGATTCAATCGCCAAGAAATCCACACCTGCATATTTTTTAATCATGTCATTCATGGTAACACGTGCAAAGGGCTTAGCCAAATCAAACTTTTTACCATCATATTCAATTTGAAGTGTGCCATTGACAGCTTCACAAGCCTTACGCACAATTTCTTCAAACAAATCAGCCATGTCATTATAGTCAGTATAAGGCAAATACATCTCTAATCCTGTAAATTCCGGATTATGGGTTGTATCCATTCCTTCATTACGGAAATTTTTGGCAAATTCAAAAACGCCGGGCAATCCCCCCACGATTAAACGTTTCAGGAATAATTCAGGCGCAACACGTAAAAATAAATCCATATCCAAAGTGTTGTGATGAGTGATGAAAGGTTTCGCCGTTGCCCCTCCTTTAATTGCCTGCAAAATCGGCGTTTCAACCTCCAAACACCCCTTTGAAATCAACAATTGGCGTATTGTTTCATAAATCTTACTGCGTTTAATAAAAGTCTGAATAGTTTCCGGATTCATAATCATATCAACTTCACGATGGCGATACTTAGTATCCGTATCCGTCAGACCGTGAAATTTTTCGGGAAGCGGTAATAAAGCTTTTGCTAACATAGTAATTTCTTGTGTATTCACGGAAAGTTCACCACGTTTTGTTCTGCGTACAGTTCCTTTGATACCAATAATATCACCGATATCTACCATATCCAACATTTCAAGAACCTTGGCTTCTGAATGTTCTTTTGATGTATAGATTTGAACTTTACCCGTGGCATCATAAATATCCATAAACATACCGGAATTACGAACAGCACGCACACGACCCGCCACCAAAACAACATCTTCTGTTTGGGTATCGGGTGCCAAATCAGCATATTTTTGAGCCAAACTGAAGGATGTCGCCGTCGGCTTAAAAGTATGAGGGTAAGGATTAATTCCTTTTTCTTCCAATGTTTTCAGCTTGTTAAGACGTACTTGACGTTGCTCGTGTCCCAAATTTTCAATATTTTCCATGGTATATCCTTTCATCAAAACAAGATTTTGAATAGGATACCTTTTTTTTCATAAAAAGTCAAAGATTTTTTAATATCAAAAAAATCCCCGCCTTCAAGCGGGGGTATTTTTTATTTTTCTGCATCTGCTGCGACTTGCATCTTAACAATGATATCCGGATTGACAGGTGGTTCACCTTTTTTAATCATATCCACATATTCCATACCTTCTGTCACGTGACCAAAAGCTGTGTATTGACCATCCAAAAACGTTGCATCATCAAAGCAAATAAAAAATTGGCTGTCTGCGGAGTTCGGATCTTGAGCTCTTGCCATGGAAACAGTCCCACGCACATGTGGGGTCTTATTAAATTCTGCCGGTAATTTTTTACCGGAACCACCCATACCAGTTCCCGTTGGATCACCTGTTTGAGCCATAAAGCCGGGAATAACACGATGGAATTTTATTCCATCATAAAATCCCTGACGGGTCAATTCTTTAATGCGTGCAACATGTTTTGGTGCTACCGTCGGGTCCAATTCAATAACCACACGCCCGTAATCTAAATCTAGATACAATGTATTTTCCTTATCCATAGCGAATCCTTTCGTTGAGAGTAATAATGTTGATAAAGCAATTAAGAAAAGTTTTTTCATAAAATCCCCCTATTGTAAACTGATTAAAGTCATTTCCACACGACGATTTTGTTCACGTCCGTTTACAGTTGAATTATTGGCAATCGGATTTTCAGGCCCTGCCCCATCTGTAATAATTCTTTTAGGATCTATTCCATAAGAACGTAATGAATTAGCAATTACATTGGCTTTATATAAAGAAGCTTCTTGATTGACTAAAACAGGTGCTGCATCATCCGTATAACCGACAATTTGGACCATCGTTTCATCATACTTACCTAATAATTTTGCGATAGAAGACATTGAACTTTCAAAAGAATCTTGGACCTTTGTTTGATTGCCAGCAAAAGCAACTTTGTCGGGAATAACCAAATCTATCTGACCATCAATCTCTTTTACCTGGACACCGGTTTTTCTTAATTCCTTACGCAATTCTTTAGCCAATCCCCCAACATAAGAGCCAGATTTTAATTTCTTATCGGAAAAAGTCGGAACATCTGAAAAACTTTGTAATTTTTCACGTTCTTCATCCGGTTGAGTTTGAATCTTTTCAAGAGGAACAACTTCTACTGTTCCTTGGAATTCTTCTTCCGGAAAAACAAGGATCGGTTCTTCATTCGTAGTCATTGTACAAGCGGCCAAAAAACCCGTCATACAAAAAGAAAGTAAAGTTTTTTTCATGATCTTTTCTCCTTTAATAATTTGAAGCTACTTTTTTTTCCTTAAAATGTCAATACTTTTATATTCATTTTTTATTTTAATATTCCAATAATCCCATCCGTTTGCAACACTTTTATTTTGTAATATTGCTGCCAATTGATGGATAGAACCAACCAAACGACCTTTTTTTAATTGACCATTTGGTAAAATTTTTACTTTCTTTTTATCCGGAGTGTATAAATATTCACCAACAGACAAAATACCTTCTTTTATTATTTTTGAAAATAAAACTTTGGGCTTTTTTTTATCTTTTTCAAGTTGAGTTATTTCATTCAGAACAGGCTTGATTTTTGAAATTCTTTCTAAAGCCGGGGAAATATATTTTTCATCTTTTTCTATCCCAATAAAATGACGTCCCAATAATTTAGCAACAGCTCCCGTTGTCCCCGTTCCCATAAAAGGATCTAACACAATAGCGCCAGGTTTTGTTGAAGCCAAAATAATTTTTGTTAAAAGCTTTTCGGGTTTTTGCGTTGCATGAAGTTTATGTCCTTCAGAATCTTTCAAACGTTCCGGTCCGATACAAATACCAATATTCCAAACACTGTTTTCCTGTTTCCCTGCGTTTAAGGCTTTCAAAGTTTGATAATTAAAGGTGTAAGGTGCTCCTTTTTTAGGACTACACCACAACAACGTTTCATGCCTGTTTTGCAAACGTGTTCCCGTAAAATTAGGGGGGGCATTCGGTTTTGTCCAAACAACATCATTCAAAATCCAAAATCCCATTTCTTGCATTAAATATCCCAGCCTGTATATATTTTGGAAACTTCCTATCACCCAAATAGTTCCATTTTTTTTCAATATACGCCGGCATTCACCTAACCATGTACGACAAAAATCGTCATATGCATGAAGATTATCAAATTTGTCCCAGGATTCCTTTATTCCCGAAAATTTAGTTCCGTCAGACCGATTCAATGTCCCAGAAGTTTGCATAAAATAAGGAGGATCTGCGAAAACCATATCTACTGATTTTTCCGGAATTTTTTTCAATTCTTTCAAACAATCACCATGGATTATCGTATCTAATTTCATTTATATCTCCTCAATGGAACCAGAAATAGATGAAATCATTCCCGTTTCTGAATCGAATTGGCGTGCATAATCCAAAGCCTTTTGAATTTTTGTGAAAGAAGCTTTTATATCCTCTATGATTCTTCTTGTTTCGTCAAGATCAGTAATTGTTGAAAAACTTTGAATCATTTGATTCATTTTTTTCTCTTCATCCTTACTTTTTTGAACCAATCCGGCCAAAAGAGCTGATTGGGGATTTTCTTTATAAATTTGGACAATTTCTTCGATACGTGTCTTAACTAACGGAGGCAACTTTTTGACGCTTTCACGTTGTCTTAAGGTGTTATCTCTTTCTTCAAAGGCATCCAATTTACTCAGATAAATATTTAATAGTTTCACCTTTTCTCTTAAAAAGTTCAATTGTTCACCATTCAAGTCCGAACGGATTGCCAGTTGACGAATTTCTGAAGAAACACCCTCAGCATCTTCTAACAATTTCTGAAGCTCTTCCGAAGACTTCAAAGCAAATCTGTCTTTTAGATTTTCTACTTTCCCTTCAGTTTGAATCAGTATCATTTGAGCTTCTTCCAATATATCGTCTTGTTTTCTTTTTGCTTCTTCTTCTTCCTGCTTTCTTTCTTTTTGTTTTTGTTGATCAATTTCTATTCTTATTTCCTGTTTTAAGGCGCTCTTGAAAGCATCAATTTGTGGTGCCAGAGAATTATTCTTTATCAGCAAATCAAAAGAAGGAAAAGTTTGATAGTTATTAAAGATGATTGATAATGTTGTATTCAGCTTTTTTGTCAACAAAGAATATGTTCCCTTATCAGCCGAAAAATTCGCATCGGGTGTTTCCCCCTTTAATTCTTCAAAAGAAAGGGTTGCTTGTTCCACTTTGAACTTTGTTGGTTTAATCGAAAAATTACTTTTTCCGTTGGCTAAAGCATGATCTATCTGCGCATTTATTTCTTCCTCCAACCCTTTTTGTTTTAACGTTCTTTTTACAAGGGAAGAAAGTTCCTTTATGTTTATTCCTTTTTCCAAACCATTTTGCCAAGAAAATTGCCCTTGGGCTCGTATACTTCTGGCAAAAGCATTCCACGAATTACCGGATGCTTTAAAGTCCCCATTTACAGACACCTTCCCTTCTCCAAAAGACAAAGAATTTAAAAGAAGAGTGTCTTTATTGACAGGTATTTGAGGAATTACCACTTTCCCTTCCACTATGGTTGGAGTTCCAAAAACAATTTTCCCTTGAACAGAAGCCTTTTCTTTATTTTCTGCCACAGCCTCAAAAGACGGAATATTCAGGACCATATCTTTCAAGGAAAGTTTACCGTTCATTTGAGTATACTTTTCCCCTTCATATGATGCTGCATCAGCTTTTAATGTCAATTCAGCTTGCCACTTGGGTTTAACATTGATAGCAAAGGTATTTTCATTCAAAAAACTGATTTTTTGAATAGAAGGTAAAAACAGGTTCAAATCCAAATCAGGGCTTGTTATGTCGGCTCTCAAATTTTGATCCTTTATGTTCAAATCAAAGTTACCATTTAAAATTTGTTTATTCGTTTTGGAAGAAAATTCTTTTATAATAAGATTTTCCTTATTTCCGCTTCCCGTCAAAGATAATTCAAACGGACCTGTCAAATTTGGAAGAATATTTTCGCCCCCCTTAAAGAAGGACAGGAAATTACGTGCTTCCGCAAAGGTTGTTGATAATTTTGTATCAGAGAAGCGAACATTTGGGAAATTTTCAACCTTTCCTTCCCCTTTCAATGTTCCTTTATCAAAGGTTACATCCAGTTTAAAATTACCCTCCTTTTGCGACCCTGCATAATTAAACTCGCCCGTTAATTTTTTTATTTGATTGAGAGCAAATACAGAAGAATCTTCTATATCAAACATCCCTAAAACTTGGACAAAATTCGGAATTGAAAAATTTGTATTCAAATTTCCTATTTTCTGCCCATCACCTTTTAAGTTCGTTAAAGAAAATTTAGCATTTAATACAGAGCCATCTGATCCAGAACCACTGATTTCCTCTATATTAAGTGTATTTTGGGCCAAATTTCCCTTTGTATTCATTTGATTAAACAGATATTTTTTTACTTTTAAATTTTGAGCTTTTATATCAAAATTTCCCGTAATTTCGGAAGAAGCGACGGTTTCGAATAATCTTTTTGCGGGCTCTAAATAATCGTCCAATATTAAATTTTCAATTTCCATGGAAGTATTCAAAACAGAATTATTTAATCCCAAATTACCAGAAAATTGAATATTATCCAAAGATGCAGTTTCTGCTTTAAAATCAAAATTATTCGATTGCAACTTCATATGCCCGGTCCACTGTACGGTTTTCAATAAATCCGGTGAAAAATCAGGCATTTGTTTTTGGAAAAACCATTCTACAAAAGGCCGAAACTCTTCGCTGGAAAGTTGAACATCCGTATCTATTAACTTTTTCTGGGGGTCAATGAAACCTTTCCCAGTGAAAGAAGTACTGTGCGGGAAAGAAGCCGTTAAATTTGAAAAATTCAAAATACCATTTTCTAAAACCCCTTCAAAAAGGATTTGTCCCAAAACTTCGGAATGAAATTTGGTTTCTTCAAGTTGAATGTAGTAAGGCATTTTTACCTGATTAAAAGTTTTAGAAGCAATTATTTCATCAATCAAGGGAAACCATTTTTCCACATCAAAATTCTTTACTACTAAGGTCGGGATCTTTTCTGTATTCTTATTAGGCGTTTGCATACCCATAAAGAAGGTTGTTTCATTTTCCCCCTTACCCTGACGAATGGTCAAGCTGTCCAATATACTTCCAAATGGTGTTGTTTTAAACGTGAAACTTCCAACAACAGATTCTTTTGGCCAATTTTGAAGTCCTATTTTCTTGCAAAAAACAGAAAGATCTCTGCTGGTTATAACACCTTCAATTTTAAACCATTCATCTGGTTTTTCGGAATCATAAAAAACACTTCCTATTCCATCAATATAGGTCCTTGATTCTTTATCCGTAAAATTTATGGTAACTTCTACAGCTTGGAAAGGTTCAATTTTCCCAATATTGATATCTAGACCTTCTCTATTTTCATTCAATAAAAAGCTTCCGGAAAAAGAAAAGGGACCATTCAGGCTGGCAATTTTTCCGACACCTTCTACCCCCTTCAATGTCAAGTTTTCTTTACCAACCGTATTAATATAAGTAAATTCACCATCTTCCACCTTCATTTCATTTACTGTTAGGGAAAAACTTCTTTTTCCAAAAAACTTCCTTTCTCCTGTATTTTGTTCTCCTTTGAACAAAGAAGGAAAGTCAAAATTTGTTTGATAAGAACGAATACGTTCCAATAATAAGTGGGGATTTTTCAATACAACTTTTTTAATTATCAGGGGATTTTTTAATAAGGATTTCCACCCGATTTCCACGTATATCTGTTTAACAGAAAACATTTCGGGGTTAGAACTTTCTTTTTGATTTGATATGGATAAATCTGAAATGACAACCGTTGGGAAAGGGGTCCAACTGAAAGTAACTGGTCCGTCAATTTTGACTGTCCTTCCTGTTAACCCTTCCAATTCTTCAATAAACTGTTTTTTATAGTTTTCCCCGTTAAAAGAATACGCAAACCATCCTGCTATTGAAGCAATTCCAACAATTAAAAGTAAGAAAAAAATGAATATAATTTTTTTCATATATCCCCCTATTAGGAACACAGTATACCCATTTTTTTTTATTTTGCAAAGATTTTTTTTACCCTTGAAGTTTTTTTATTTTCTTGTTAGAATATCTGCATGAATTTCAGTACAGATAAGTTCTTGGGCGGTAAAGTTTTATTAAAACAGCATCAAAAGGGATTAAGAGCAACCTCTGATTCTGTTTTAGTGTCTGCACTTGTTCCTGCAAAATCAGGAGAATCTGTATTGGATGTAGGGGCTGGAAACGGCGTTATTGCTATGTGTATTGCAAACCGGGTTGTTTCCCCAATCACGGCCATTGAAATACAAAAAGATTTATGTAACTTAATTTTTGAAAATGCACAATTAAACAAGAAAAAAATAGATATTTTTCAATCAGATGTACTTTCTTCAACAGACCCCATAATAGGTCAGCTTTTTCATCATGTTGTTTCAAACCCTCCGTTTTATAAAACAAGTGAAAAAGTTCGCAAAAATCCCGAACAAAAAAAGGCATACGTCCAAGATTTTGATTTAAAAAAATGGTTAAGTTATTGTTTGAAACATTTACGGTCCAAGGGAAGTTTTTGTCTTATCCATTGCCCAGAAGCATTACCTGAAATTTTAACCATTCTATCGCCCAAATTAGGAAATATTGAAATTTTTCCCATCGTTTCTAAAGAAGGTGAATGTTCAAAACGCATTTTATTACGTGGTTTTTTGAATAAAAAGGGTCCTCTGGTCTTACATTCTCCTTTAATTATGCATTCAAAAACAAATCTGCGGACAAAAACTGCCGAAAAAATTTTGCGCCGAGGAGAGGTTATTTGAATTTTACTTGATTTTTTTCCGAAGTAGATGTATAAGAAGTAAAAAAGGAGTAAAAATGCATATTTTTGTTTATGAAGGAGATTTGCCCGATAACCTTAAATGGCCAAAATCTGTTGCCATTGACAGTGAAACAACAGGACTTGATATTATAAATGATAGATTGTGCTTGGTACAAATCGGTGATGGAAAAGGAAATGCTTGGTTGGTTCGAATACATGATAAAATACCCTGCCCTAATTTAAAAAAATTGCTTACAAATCCAAAAATTTTAAAAATATTCCATTTTGCGCGTTTTGATGTCGCAAAATTGAAAGTTGCTTTGGGCGTAGATGTCAATCCTATTTATTGTACAAAAATTGCAGATAAGTTGGTTCGGCCGGATGCAAAACATTCTTTGAAAAATTTGTGTGAGGATTATTTACAAATTCAACTGGATAAAGAACAACAATGTTCTGATTGGACAAAAAAAGAATTATCCCCCGAACAAATTCATTATGCAGCTAACGATGTGATGTATTTGCATGCCTTAAAGGCTATTTTAGATAAGAAATTAAAAGAACAAAAACGTTTTTCTTTAGCCCTTGATTGTTTTCAATTTTTGAGTACTCGCGCTGAGTTAGATATTTTGGGTTATGCAGAACCCGATTTATTTTCACATCATTAAGAAGGAGAAAAAAATGACACCAGAAGAAATTAAGGAAAGTGCTGTTCATACCCTAAATGCAGAAAAAAAAGCATTAGAATTGATGATTCAAAATGTGGATGATAACTTTGTCAAAGCTGTCCAAAAGATCTTTTCCTTGAAAGGTCGTGTCATTGTTTCCGGCATGGGAAAACCTGGACATATCGGTAAAAAAATTGCAGCTTCTTTGGCCAGCACAGGAACTCCGGCCTTTTTCGTTCATCCGGCTGAAGCAAGCCATGGTGATTTGGGAATGTTGACAAAGGAAGACTTGGTTTTGTGTCTTTCTAATTCGGGTGAAAGTAAGGAATTGTTTGACATTATTAATTACACACGTCGTTTTGGTATTTCTTTAGTAGCCGTTACCAGTGTTCCAGAAAGTACATTGGGTAAAGCCGCAGATATTGTTTTAAGAATTCCGAACAAAAAAGAAGCTCCGGAGGCATGTCCTTTTAATATGGCACCCACAACTTCCATGATATCGACTTTGGCCATGGGAGATGCCTTGACTGTGGCTTTAATGAATATGCGTGGTTTCACAACAGAGCTTTATCATGATCGTCATCCCGGCGGAAAATTGGGAAATATTTTGGTCAAAGTTCAAGATATTATGGCTAAAGGAGATGCCATTCCGACGGCTCCTTCAGGAATGAAAATGTCTGAGGCCGTGTTGATAATGTCTAAAAAGATGTTGGGTTGTTTGGGAATTTTAGATACAGAAGGTCATTTAATCGGTATGATTACAGACGGCGACTTGCGTCGTCATATGACTTCAGATTTAATGAATAAAAAGGTTGATGAAGTTATGAATCCTACCCCAACAACTATTTTCGGCGATCTTTTGGGTTCTGCAGCGTTAAATATCATGCATACAAAAAAAATTACCAATATTTTTGTCATCGATAACGATAAAAAGCCCGTTGGTTTAATTCATATGCACCACTTATTACAAGCGGGAGTTGCTTAGTGCTGAGAAGATTTAATCAGTTACAAAAACACACACGACGCGTTTTAATTACAAAACGTACTTTGCCTGTTTTTGCATTTCTTTTAACGACCCTTATTGTTGTTTGGCCTGTTTTTAAAAAGCAGAGTGAATCTTTTTCTTTAGTAAGCGCTTCAGACTCTTCTCAAAAGGGAGCCAAAATGGACATGGAAAATATTCGTTTTTTCGGATTAAACACCAAAAAAATGCCTATGTCCTTGACCTCCCCGATTATAAAGGAAATTGATCCCGCTACACATCAGTTGCGAATGGAAAATCCTGTTGCAACTTATCAAACGTCCACAAAAGAGACATTAACAATTAAAAGCCCCTATGCTCTGATTTTTCAGGACAAAGAAACCGTATTTTTTGAAGATAAAATTAGCGTAACCTCCTCTTCTGGTTATAAAGCAATTACCAGCAAAGTTACTTGCGATTATACCAAAGGAACAGCTGATTCCGATGAAGACGTTTCTATAACAGGATCTGCAGGTTCTTTGACAGCAAAAGGTCTTTGGTTGGCAGATAAAGGGAATCTGATTTTATTTAAAAAGCAGGTTCAATCCTTAATCAATCAGGGAAAAGAAAAAATTAAAATTTCTTCTCCCGAAGGAGGACAAATTGATCAAGTCAAAAAAACATTAACAACTTTAGGTAAAACAACTGTTTATCACCAAGGAAACATTTTAAAATCCGATAAAATGATTGCTTATTATACGGACAATAAAAACAACAAAGTTGAAAAGGTTGTTGCAACAGGTAATGTTTCTGTTGATAATGGAAAACAAAAAATGACTGGGGATAAGGGAACTTATTATCCTGCAACAAGAAAGATGTTTATGGAAGGAAATGTCGTTTTATCACAGGGAGATAATGTAGTAAAGGGAGATAAAGCAAATTTGGATCTGATGTCGGGAGAAAGTGATTTAAAATCTTCCGGACGTATTAAGGGACAATTAATTCCAACACAACTTAAAGGGGCAAAAAAATGATTAAAGAGGAAACCGGTTTAGAAATCAAAAATATCAGCATCAGTTATAAAAAACGTACCGTTTTGAAAGATGTTTCATTGTCCGTTAAAAAGGGAGAAGCCATAGGTCTTTTGGGGCCGAACGGTGCAGGAAAAACAACTTGTTTTTATTGTGTAACAGGCTTGATTTTCCCAAACAAAGGCCAAGTTTTACTGGACGGAGTAGATATTACACACTTCCCTGTCTATCGGCGTGCCAGAATGGGAATTGGTTATTTACCCCAGGAAGCTTCCATCTTTCGCGGTTTGAATGTAGCCGACAACATTCGTTCTGTTTTACAGTTAAATGAAAAAAATCATGATAAAATTGAACAAGAATTAGATATATTATTAAAGGAATTTTCAATTGAACATTTACGTCATTCTCCCTCGCGCGCATTATCCGGTGGAGAAAGACGACGTCTGGAAATCGCCAGAGCCTTGGCGGGGCATCCTTCTTTTATTTTATTGGATGAACCTTTGGCTGGTATTGATCCTATTGCTGTCAGTGATATTAAAGATTTGGTGGGACAATTAAAAAACAGAGGAATCGGTGTTCTTATTACAGATCACAACGTACGAGAAACTTTGGGTATTGTAGACAGGGCTTATATTTTACATGATGGCGTCGTTTTAAAATGCGGGACACCAAAAGAAATTATTTCAGATGAAAAGGTTAAAAAAACTTATTTAGGAAAAAATTTCTCTTTATAAAATAAAAAAACTTGTAAAAAATTTCAAAACACTTATAATAGAGAGCACAAAAAAAGAAAGGAATATTATGAAAAGAATTGGTATTTTAACAAGTGGTGGTGATTGTTCAGGATTAAATGCTGCCATTCGTTCTGTCGTTTTCAGTGCTATTGAACGCGGTTGGGAAGTTTATGGAATTCATAATGCAACAAACGGATTGATTTTGCGTCCATTGGCCTATCATAAAATGACTTTAGCAGAATTTGAATTTCCTTTTGCTACATTGGGTGGAACAATGTTGGGGACAACAAATCAAGGGAATCCGAATGTTTTTCCGACAACAAACGGAAAGACAGAGAAGCTGTCTGATGAAGAAATTATCAAACGTTTTAAGGCTGGTGTGGAAGAATTAAAGTTGGAGGCGTTGGTTGTTATAGGTGGAGATGGTTCCATGAATATAGTCAGCCGTTATTGCCAAGCAGCGGGTGTTGCCATGGTTGGCATTCCCAAAACAATTGATAATGATGCCCCAGGAACAGATTTAGCCATTGGTTTTGCCACCGCCAGAACAGTTGTGACAGATGCTTTGGACAAACTGAATACGACCGCAGGTTCACATCAACGCGTCATGGTTGTGGAAGTTATGGGACGTGGAGCCGGCCATTTAGCTTTGGAATCTGCCATTGCCGGTTTTGCTGATGTTGCACTTATTCCAGAAATTCCATACACCTACGAAGGTGTTTTGAATAAACTGAAAAAGATGCGTGAAAAAGGTTGTACCCATTCTTTAGTCGTCGTGGCTGAAGGAATTAAATCTCCGGAAGGGAAAAATTCTTTTGCAACGAACGGCAGAACTTTTGGAGGAATTTCCGAGTATTTTGTCGAACGTTTATCAAAGGATGGCTTCAATGTCCGCGGAAATATTCTGGGCCACATTCAACGTTCAGGTAATCCGGTGGCTGTAGATCGGATTTTAGCTTCAGGTTTTGGTGTTCATGCTGTGGAATTATTGGCACAAAACAAGACAAATCGTGTTGTCGTTCATAGAAATTCAAAAACAACTGATATTTCATTGGAAGAAGCACTGAAAATTGGTAATTCTCCAGTTGACCCGAATGGAGAAATGGTACGTTTTGCCCGTCAATTAGGAATTTATGTTGGGGAATAAGACCTTTCAAGGGGGAGGAATTTTCCTAAAGGGACTTGACAAAACCATAAAAAAAGCTTTTTATAAAGTGGAATTTAACAAAGGAGACAAATATGAATAAATTAATTAGTTATTTTAAACAAGGTAAAGGACGCGGTTTGAAAGCTATTTTTGCCTTTTCCGCAATTATTGCTCTTTTAACTTGGGGGCTGGCCCATTATTCAATTAAAGAATTACCCCAAAACGCTGATTTAAACGCTTTTATTGAACAACTTCCAACTATTGTTATTCAAGATGGGATTGTCACGGAACCCGCTAATGCAAACAACGTTTATACTTTCAGCAATCAACCCATTTTTTATTTACAATCGGATCGAGATAGCGTATCTCCACTTTCTGCTAATGGCTTTTATTTGACACGGAAAAACTTCTCTATCGTTTCAAACGGGGTAATTCAAAGAAATTTTTCATTGGCAAATACAATGACCATTACTCCGGATTTGTTGATAAAAATAATCCGCAGCATTGCCTTTTGGGTACCTGTTATATGGGGGCTCTTTTACTTTGTTATTTTATCTCTCTTTTACTTGGTCGTTGTCGGAATTTCAGCGCTTATCGCTAAAATTTGCCGTTTCCAATTAAATAAAGGAGCTGTTTGGCGTTCAGCCAGTTTTTCAACAATTGTTATATTGTTAATTGACATTATTATGAGTATTTTGGGATATTCTTTAGGCGGAGGTACATATCCAATGCTTGTTCAATTACTGATAACAATTTTGTTAGTTTTGTTGATTCTTTACGGAATTCGCGAAAACAACGGAGAGGTAAAAGAACAAAAGAAAAAGAAATAATCAGTTCTTTTTTTCGATTAAACAGGCATCGCCGTAGGAAAAAAAACGATACTTTTTTTCTACGGCGTGTTTGTATGCAGAACGCATTTCATCTATTCCAGCAAAAGCTGACACCAACATAAATAAAGTAGATTGAGGCGTATGAAAATTGGTGAATAAAGCATCCGAGAACTTAAATTTGTATCCCGGTGTAATAAAAATAGCCGTTTCTTTGGCGAAAGGATGAAGAATTCCTTTTTCATCTGCAGCTGATTCCAAAAGACGTAAAGACGTTGTTCCCACGGGGACAATGCGTCGACCTTCATTCTTATAATGATTTAATCTGTCAGCTACTTCTGGGGTAATAACACCATATTCGGCATGCATTTTATGATCTTCCACATTTTCTTCTTTAACGGGAAGAAAGGTCCCTCCCCCTACATGTAAAGTTATAAATTCACGCTTAATTCCTTTATCATCTAATGCTTTGAAAACTCTTTCAGTAAAATGAAGACCTGCCGTTGGAGCTGCTACGGCCCCTTCGTGGCGAGCATAAATGGTTTGATAATCGGCTTTATCTGATTCTTTTCCACCACGTTCGCGTTTGATATAAGGCGGAAGCGGCATAGTTCCGACTTCATGTAATTTGGTAAATAAATCTGCCCCAGCATAATTAAACTGAACAACCACCGCCCCATTTTCTTTTTTATCTAAAACGGTGGCATAAAAATCTGATGTAATATCAATTTTATCACCAGTATGTAAACGTCGTGCATTTTTAATCAAACTTTCCCAGGTAGATAAATTCACCTGTTTGAATAAGGTCATTTCAATTTTTGCTTCACCACTTGTTCCATAAAGACGCGCAGGTATCACTTTGGTATCATTAAATACCAATACATCCGTTGGTTTTAGTAAACGTGGCAAATCCAACATACCAAAATCAGTCACGTCAAAACCATTGATATACAACAATCGTGCAGAATCTCGAGGATCTGCCGGTACATTTGCAATCAATTCAGCTGGTAAATCAAAATCAAAATCAGATGTTTTCATTAAAATTGTTCAATATCTTCTGTTAAAATAGACATATTCCAATCATAGGAAATTTCACCATCATCTGAGTTTTTGTACACAACGCCAATAAATTCTTTTCCGACATATACTTCTGCGGGAGAATCGTTTCCAGAGCCCTTATGCAAAGTGATTTCTGGATTCCAAAATAATTGTTGCAAATAGGTTTGAATCTTATCCAATTCTTCAGGGGTCAGTTGCATTTTTGCTCCTTTCATTTTGTTTCGTTTTATGCTATTATATACTTATGATGACAAAAAAACAAGTTTTTTCGGAAAAAATCTCTATCGCACCTATGTTGGATTGGACAGATCGACATTTCCGTTATTTTATGCGCCTGATTACACACCATGCTATGCTTTATACAGAAATGATTGCTGCCCCGGCTTTGATTTTGGGCAAGGCAGATCAGTTGTTGCAGTACAATCCCGAAGAACATCCTGTGATTTTACAAATAGGTGGATCAGATCCAAAACAAATGGCTCTGTGCGCTAAAATGGCCAAAGAGTATGGTTATGATGGAATTAACATCAATGCCGGTTGTCCCAGTTCACGTGTACAATCGGGGC
>JAFYBU010000034.1 GCA_017540065.1 Alphaproteobacteria bacterium | reverse complement strand
GTTCGTATTACCCACACACCGACAGGGATTGTGGTGGCTTGCCAAACTCAACGCAGTCAGTTTCAAAATCGTGAGCAAGCATGGAATATGCTTCGTGCGCGGTTGTATGAATTAGAACTTAAAAAACGTCAAGCAGAACAAGGTGCTGTTGATGTTCAAAAAGGGGATAACGGTTGGGGAAATCAAATTCGTTCTTATGTTTTACAACCATATCAAATGGTAAAAGATTTACGTACCAATTATGAAACATCAGATACCGGTGGTGTGTTAGATGGTGATTTGGATGGTTTTATGCGGGCTGCTTTAGCGGAATTGGCAAAAGGGGGGACAAGTGGAAAGTAAACATTTTATTTTGTTCAAAAGGACCCGACATCTGGAAGAACAAATCACGCTTTTTTTAATGAACATCATTCAAGCGGGTTACCTTTTGAAGCAGGGGTTTGAAAGCTATCTGGAAAAAGGTGTTGATAAACATTTCAAAGATTTGAAAAATCAAGTAAGTAGTTTGGAAGCTGAAAATGATGCTTTGCGGCGTAATATGGAATTGGATCTTTATCATCATATGTTATTGCCGGATATGCGTTCAGATCTGATTGATTTGTTAGAAGCTTGCGATAAAATCATCAACAAATATGAAGCCGATATGATTTTGTGGTCTTTGGAAAAACCAGAAATTCCGGCTAAATTGCATTTACCTTTGATTCAGATGATATCAACTTCACTTGAATGTGTTGGGACCTTTATCGGATGCGTGAAAACTTTTTTTTCGGGACAGAGTGTGGATGATGAAATCCAAATTACTTATGCATTGGAACACCAAGTTGATTTGCAAGCCATAGATTTGAAAAATTTGACCTTCAAGGATAAACGTTTGGGATTGGCGCGTCAATTGCAATTAAAAGAATTTATTTACAGCCTGGAAAAAATTTCAGACATGGCTGAAGATGCGGCCGATAAATTGAAAGTAATGGTGGCAAAGCATACATTATGACAGCTGGATTTTTTCTTTTTGGGGGATTTTTGTTAGCTTGGGCCTTTGGGCGCAATAATTTCAGCAATATTTTTGGTTCTGCAGTCGGAACGGGTATTTTATCCTTAAAATTGGCAGCTTTTTTAACTGCCGTTTTCTTGCTTTTGGGGGCTTATTTGAACAGCTCGGGGACATCTGGAACAATGGCAGAATTATCTCATTTTAACACGTTTTCCGCCGCTTTTTCTTTTTCAATGATTGTGGCAATAATGATGATTTTTTTAACACGTTTTGGTATTCCTGCATCTGTGGCGCAAATTTCTATTGGTGCTTTAGTCGGTTGGAATTTGGCTTTTCAAGAATCGGTTGCGTGGAAAAAAGTGATGTCTGTTGCCTTTGGTTGGTTTTACAGTCCCGTTATTTCTTGCGTTATTGCCTTTTTTATTTTTAAGATGGTTCGTTTTTATCTAAACAAACATCCTCTTCCTGTTTTGTATCAAGATGTTGTTGTTCGTATTTTGTGGATGGTTGTTGGTTCTTTTACGGCTTACAGTTTGGGGGCCAATAATATGCCGGTTCTAATTATTCCGTATGCGCAAGTTTTGGGGGATACCACTTCTTTATCCCTTCTCTTTTCAACTGTTGTGGAAATCGGTTGTTTAATGGCATCTCGGCGGGTTATTCGGATGGTCAGCTCTAAATTATTTCCGCTTTCATCCGTTGAAAGTTTAATTGTCGGTTTTTCCGGAGCTTTAACGCTTATTCTTTTTTCATTTCAAAACGGGCTTTTTCCACCGCTACCCATTTCTGCCAGTGCCGCTTTAATCGGGGCCATTGTGGGTGTTTCTTTTACTAAAGGGGGATATGGTTTAAAAGGGAAATCCCTTCTTTCCGTTATTTTCAGTTGGTTTTGGGCACCTTTATTTTCCTGCTTGCTTTGTTTTAGTTTTGCGATTATAATGGGCCTGGGGAGATTTTAAATGGTTAAACAATTTTGGCGTTTTTCAAAAAAAATCACGTCATTTTGTTGGAAAATGGTGGAAATTTTTCTTACACTTATTTTTGTGTTGGGGGGACTTTTACTATATTATTTACACAAAGAACCCATAGATGCGATGGAATATATTCCGGAAATCGAACGTACTTTATTACCCACTTCTAACGGTTATCATATGCAGGCAAAATCGGTTATTTTAACTTCCGATTGGGCCAGAGACGGATTGATTCAAATAGATATTGAAGATTTGCAAGTTTTGCGAGGCGATCAAACTATTTTGTTTTCGGCTCCTTCTGCTCATTTTTCTTATGATTTATGGCATATTTTGACTCTTAATTATATGCCCAGTACAATTATTGTTGAACGTCCGTTTTTGGAAATGGTTATTGATGAAAAAGGAACGGTGATTGTGAAATCACAAGGGGCTTCGCCACATAATTTTGATGTTTCCTTGTTCAAAAAAATGTTGGAACGGGTTTTGGCTATTCGTGAATTGAATATAACGGATGCTCATTTTCGTTTGAAAGATGACCGTTTCAAACAGCAATGGGATATACAGGATGCCAACTTGGAACTGGGACGCCGTTTCCGCTTTACAAATCGTGCCAGGTTAAATGCAACTTTGTTGGGTGAAGGTGTAAATTCTCGTTTCTTGGCGACAGCGACATTGAATCGTTTTACTCGTCTTTTATCTTTAGAAACGGGATTGGATAAGATTAATCTAAAGAAATTGTCTCCTTTTATTCCGGTGTTACAGGAAGCCGATTTGGATACACAACTGTCTGTTAAAGGGCAATTTGATATGGCAAAAAGTCATAAAAAAATGACAGATTATATTTCAAAGGTCCAATTCAATGCCAAAACATTGAAATCCGGAACGTTAAATTTAATGGATGATTTGGATAATCTTTATTATGTCCAATCTGCTGATATTAACGGGACTTTGGGACAAGGGGCAAAAAGATTGAAAATTGCTTCTTCAAAAGTTCAATTAAAAGATGAAAAACCGGTGGATTTTTATTTGGATGTTACGGGAATAGATACTTTTTTAAATTCACGGGATATTACGCAACTTAAAACAACCTTAAAGGCAACTTTGTATGATGTTCCCACATCTCATGTTTCTTCTTTATGGCCTTCTAAACAAGGTCCGGATGCTCATGCCTGGGTTCGGCGGAATTTATCTGAAGGGAAATTAACTCAAGCAGATTTCACGCTTTATTTTAACGGGGACGAACTTGTTGATTTATTCGGTGATATTCATGCAACCGGTGTCCGTGTGGATTACTTAAACCCGATGAAACCCGTCAATGATGTGTCAGCAGAGGTACTTCTTTATCCTGACAAAGTTCATATTTTGTTAGAGAAAGGATTCATAGGGGATTTGGCATTGGAAAAAGGTGAGCTTCTTTTTACCGATATTGATAAGGACCAATCCTGGCTTAAAATTGATTTGGATGTTTCCGGACCCGTAAAACAAGCGTTAGAATTGATTTCGTCCAAACCTTTGGAATTTCCGCAAATGTTTAATTTGAAACCTTCTATGATATCCGGGCAGAGCCGGACTTCCGTTCAATTGTATTTTCCGTTGGATGAAAATTTAACAACTCAACAAGTTAAAGCAAAGGTGCATTCGGATGTTGTTGATGTAAAGGTGAATGCACCTTTGGAACAATTCGGTTTGAAAAACGGGACATTAAAATTGGATGTGACCAATGAAGGTCTGAAAATAAAAGGGGATATTTTCATGAAAAATTCTCCTTTGAAATTTGAATGGCATGAATATTTTACTCCGGATAAGATTTCTTCCGAATACAATGTTTCCGGAAATTTAAAAAGTATGGATATCGGGGGCTTTTCTCCGGTGCTGGCTCCTTTATTCGACGGTCAGGTTGATGCTGATTTTCAAGCGGTAAAAACGACAGATGGTCTTTATTCGGGAACACTTGTTTTGAATGCAGAAAAAGCTTGGATTGATTTGGCTCCTCTTGCTGTTCAAAAGAAAAAGGGGAATCCTATGACATTACTCTTTTCCTTTGACAGTGTGAATGATAAAAAAGGAAAATTGGAATGGGATATATTTGGGAATTTGTTGGAAAATCAAGATGATTTGAAAATAACCGGACAGGCTGATTGGTCATCAAAGCAAGTTCATGTTCTTTTAACTCATGTGTTGGCTGGTGCTAATTTATTCAGCGGTGAATTGAAAACCACAAAAGATGATTTTTCTTTGATGCTAAATGGTAAAAATTGGCAAGCTTATGATTTGGGAAAGGTACTTTCTTCTTCTAATGAACAATCTGACTCTGCGGGAAATTCTAAAAATATTACCTTAGATATTGTTTTGGATAAATTTTCCTTAAAACAAGGGAAACCCTTCAAAAAAGTATCTGTTACGGGAAAACGTCAAGGGGCTTTGTGGCAAAGTTTTCACGCCCAAGCAGAAGCTTCAGAACCCTTCGTTATTGTTTATAACCCTCATAAATCTCAATTTCATGGAAGTTTTTCTGACGTGGGTGATTTGCTTGAACGATTAAACCTTTCCGAACGTTTCACAGGCGGGCAACTTTCTTTGTCAGCGGACCAAGATAAAAAAGGATTTATTGAAGGTAAGATCCGTGTAGACAGAACGGAATTAAAAGAAACGGGATTTTTAATGCAGGCATTAACAATTTTGGGAATAGTGGATGCTTTTCGTGGAAAAGATATGGAATTTGATGAAATTGAAATTCCTTTTGTCTTAACACCGGATTTCCAATTAAACTTTGAAGATGCTCATGCGGTTGGGACGAATTTGGGAATAACCTTTAGGGGAAAAATAACAGCAGCTTCTATTGATTTATCCGGTTCCGTTGTTCCCGCTTATGCGGTAAACAGTTTGCCCGGAAAGATTCCTGTTGTCGGTTGGCTTTTCCGTGACAGTGAAGGGGGCGGATTGATCAATGTTCCCTTTACGGTTGTTGGTCCTTTATCCAATCCCGAAATAGAATGGAATGCTTTAGGAACCGTTGCACCTGGTGCTCTTGGTCGATTGTTTTGAAAACTTAATTTTTTAATAATTCTTTTGCACCCGCTCGGGCCGCCTCTGTGATATGGGCGCCGGATAAAAGTCTTGCAATTTCTTCCACACGTTCTGTTGATGTTAATTTTTGAACAGATGTTACGGTTGCCTTTTCCCCATCTTCTTTTGATACGCGATAATGATGTTTTCCGCATCCCGCAACTTGTGGAGAATGTGTAATAACCAATGTTTGATGATTTTCGCCCAAACGTGCCAACCGTTCCCCGACAGCACTGGCAGTTGCGCCGGAAATGCCACTATCAATTTCATCAAAGACCAGAGTTTGTCCCCCTTCATTCAAATTGACTTTTAATGCCAACATAATGCGTGCCAATTCCCCGCCAGAAGCACATTTATGAAGTGGCATCAAATCTGTTCCTTTGTTGGTTGCGATCATAAAGGTAACTTGATCCAAACCGTTTTCGGAAGGTTCTGCCTCTGCTATATTTGTTGCAAAACGTGCTTTTTCCAATTTCAAATCAGGTAATTCGGCCAAGACACCTTTTTCCAATTTTTGAGCAGCTTTTTGGCGGGCAAGAGTCAATTTTTTGGCTTCTTCAAAATAAGTAAGTCGAGCTTCCTCTTCTGCCCGCATCAGTTGAGCTTTTTCATCTTCCGCATGGACAATTTGATTTAATTGCTTTTGTAATTTTTGTTCTAAATCTGGTAATTCATCTAAATTTACATGATGTTTTCGTGCCACATCACGCAAAGCAAATAACCGATCATCAATTTGATTCAGTTCGTTTTCGTCTCCCATATCCGCCAATAATCGTTCTACTTTCCCGGAAATTTCCTGTAAAGCATTTTCGGCCAAATCTGCCTGTTCCAACAAAGGTGTCATTTCGGATTCGTCTAAACGTTCAGCTTGTTCTAAATAAAAACGCAAACGCCCTGTTAAAGCGATTATTCCGCGTTCTTCTTCATCTGTTAAACTTTGGATGTTTTTCAAATTTTCACCCAATTTTTCGGCATTCATCAACGTTGTTCTGCGTTTTGTTAAAAATTCTTCTTCTCCAACTTTCGGGTGTAATTTATTCAATTCATCCACACATTCTTGTAAATAGCTTTCATCTCCTGCCTGACGCGTTAAATTTTCTTCTAACTCAAGGCGTTCTTTTTTCCTTTTTTGCCAGACATTCCACGCATTTTGAACACTTTTTGTTTCTTTTCCCAAATTACCGTAATTATCCAAAGTTAACCGATGCGTAGCGGGATTCAACAATCCGTGCGTTGCAAATTGTCCGTGAATTTCTACCAACAATTCGCCCACACTTTTTAATAAAGCCAAACCGACAGGTTGATCATTGACAAAAGCTTTACTTTTTCCGTCTGCGGATAGTGTGCGTCTTAAAATTAAATCCTCATCTGATTCCAATCCTTGTTCGGCTAACATCTCGTGGACGGGGTGAGTTTTGCTCAAATGAAAGGTGGCAGAAACGATGGCTTGTTTTTCACCTTTACGCACAAAACGCACTTCTCCGCGTGCTCCTAAAACCAAAGAAAGCGCATCCAATAAAATGGATTTTCCGGCACCCGTTTCTCCTGTGAAAACGCTCAATCCCTTATCAAAAGACAAATCCAGTTTGTCAATCAAAACAAAATGCTGAATTGTCAAATGTGTAAGCATATTTTTCCCTTAAAACAACTTATCAGCGTATTTTATCCATTCGGATTTCGGATATTTACTTTTTAATTCTTGGAATACTTCGCCGGCTTGATGAGTTAATCCCAACGCCTGATAGCAAGCTGCCAAACGGTATAAAGCTTCTTCTACCTGATTAGATTTCGGGTATTCCTTCAAAACAGCCTGAAACCGATTCATGGCTGCAATGTAATCTTCATGTTGTTGGTAATAACGTCCGACTGCCAACTCTTTTCCCGCCAGAGTATTTTGGATTATTTCTAACTTTGCTTTGGCATCTTCAACATAAACGGAATTGGGAAAACGCGCCAATAATTCACGGAAAGTATCGTCTGCCTTTTGGCTCATTTCCTGTTCACGCAAAGGGTCTGACATTTGTTCAAAATAACAAAGGGCTTTCAGATACAAAGCATAAGACGCATTTCTGTTTCCCGGATGTAATTGTAAAAATCTGTCTAAAGTCATAATTGCGTCTGTGTATTCGTTACGCTTGTATTGGGAATAAGCCATCATAATTTGGGCGCGTTCAGCCCATTCGGAATAAGGATATTGTTGTTCGATTTTATCAAATTCTTCTGCGGCTTTTTCATAGTCCGTTTCTTGAAAAGCCTTATAAGCTTTCAGGTATATCTCTTCCGGTGTTGATTCAGTTTCAACAACTTCAGTGGAAGCACACGCCGTTAAAAGCAATAAACAAGCAAGTAATACTTTTTTCATTACACGTTTCCCTTCATTTTACGATTTATTTGGTTAAGAAGAAGTTTAGCAATATTATTCACAGATTTCAAGTTTTTTCTTTTTACCCACTTTTGGTTAGGTTGACGCAGACAGCTAATAACGCCCATATCATTTACGGTTATCTTTGAAACCGAAAATTTTTGAAAAAGGAGATTAAATGACACAATTAGGTACACGTTATCCCACACTGGCTTTTCATACCGGTGGGGCAGGGTTGGCGGAAGACGGAATTCCTCCACAACCTTTTGAAACATTTTGTTACGATTCTGCGTTAATGCAGGCTAAAATCCAAGATTTTAATGTAATACCCTATACATCTGTCTTGCCGCCGGAACTTTATGGAAACATTGTTCCTGTGGAACAGGTGGAAAAATATTTCAAACACGGGGCTGTGTTGGAAGTGATTATGGCTGGTAATGGTGCCCGTGCCGAAGAACACAAAGCTATTGCCACCGGTGTCGGTATCGTTTGGGGTAAGGATAAACGCGGTAAGTTCTTGGGCGGTTGGGCAGCCGAATATGTGGAATACTTTGATACCTTTATAGATGATGATATTGCCAAAGCGCATTGTGAAATGTGGCTGACCAAGTCTTTGAATCATGAATTACAAATTCGCGGTTGCCAACAACACAGTGAGTTTCAATTTTTCCATAATTTTGTAAATGTCACGCAAAATTTCGGTTATTGTTTAACTGCCTTGGGCTTTTTGAATTTTGAATATGCGCCCTTGGTGGATTTGAATACCAAAAAGAAAAAATAAGGATTCGGGCAACTTCGGTTGCCCTTTTTAAAAGGAGTTTTATAAATGGCAAAAAATACAATGAGTACAGCCGGTAAATTGAACGTTTTCGGTTTGGCCGGTATTGTTGTGAGCAGTATGATAGGGGGCGGTATTTTTTCACTTCCTCAAAACATGGCACAAGGTGCTGCTGTCGGTGCGGTTATTTTGGCATGGTTGATAACGGGTATAGGTATTTAT
>JAFYBU010000033.1 GCA_017540065.1 Alphaproteobacteria bacterium | reverse complement strand
TATAGGCTGCACGGTTTTAGATTTCGGGGCAGGGACTACTTCTTACGCTGTTTTTGTTGGTGGTGGATTCTTGCAATTAGGGGTCGTCCAAATGGGGGGAAATCAAATGACACGTGATATTGCCCAGGCCCTGAATACAGATCTTAAAAATGCAGAACGTTTGAAGGTATTAAACGGGGCAGCCTTTTTGTCTCCCCGGGATGAAGTGGAAACTGTTATTGTCCCTATTTTGGGGGATGAAGAAGGGGCAAATACACAAGTGCGTCGCTCCGATTTGATTGGGGTGATTGTTCCCAGATTAGAAGAAACCCTGGAAAAAATTCGGGGCATGTTGGAAGAAGATCCTACGTTTACCGAGATTGCAAAAAGGTTTGTTTTAACAGGATGTGCTTCCGGTTTGGCGGGTTTGAAAGAAAAAACAGCCTCTTTTTTGGGGGGGAATGCACGAATTGGCAAAATAAAACAAATAAAAAGCTTGCCAACGGCATACGATTCGTGTACATTTAATGTATGTATTGGTTTATTAACTTATGCTTTGATGCGGCGCCAAGATAGAAATTTTGAAAATTTCCAATCTGCAGGAAGCGGTCAAGGTCGTTTGAGAAAGGTTTTGGAATGGATAAAACAGAGTCTATCGTAATCAAGGAAAGTGAACTGACTATCGGGTTGGCTACGCCTCCACCAAAAGTTTTGTTGACGCCCAATTTGGGGGTTATCGGTGTTGGTGGAGCCGGTGGTAACGCGGTGAATAACATGGTGGCCAGCAATTTAACCGGATGTGCTTTTTTTGTGGCCAATACGGATGCTCAGGCTCTTTCTAAATCTTTGGTGGCAGATCGTATTCAGTTGGGTGAAAAAACAACAATGGGATTGGGCGCAGGTTCTAATCCGGAAATCGGACGCCAATCAGCCGAAGAATCTGCCGAAAAAATAAAGGAAGCTATTGACGGATTGCATTTACTTTTTTTAACGGCCGGCATGGGGGGCGGTACCGGAACAGGAGCCATTCCCGTTATTGCGAAATTGGCAAAAGAAAAGGGAATTTTGACTGTCGGCGTTGTTTCTACACCATTTAATTTTGAAGGTCCTCATCGGATGCAAGTGGCCAAAAAAGGTATTGCCGAATTGCAACAATATGTGGATACTTTGATTATTGTTCCCAATCAAAATTTGTTCCGTATTGCTCAGGCGGGAATGACTTTTGCAAAAGCATTTAAAATTTCAGATGATGTGTTATGCCAAGGTGTGCGTAGTATTACTGATTTGGTGATGAATCCCGGTATGGTCAATTTGGATTTTGCAGACGTGCGGACTGTTTTGACGACCATGGGACGTGCCATGATGGGAACAGGAAAAGCCAGCGGTGAAAATCGTGCGGAATTAGCCGCTGATCAAGCGCTTACGAATCCTTTGTTGGATGATGCTTCCATTCAAGGTGCAAAAAGTGTTTTAATCAATATCTCCGGCGGTTTGGATCTGACTTTGGAAGAAGTAGATATCATTATGCAAAAGATTGTTTCACAAGTTGATGAAAATGCTAATGTGAAATTCGGGTCCACCGTTAATGAAGAATTGGAAGGTTCTGTTCAAGTTTCCATTGTTGCAACGGGTTTGGGTGAACCTGTACAAAAAGTTGTTGTTCAACCACAACCGAAACCACAGCCGGAACCTGGTGTGGAAGGAATTCGTTTCACAAAAACAGAACTGATTTTGAAACATTCGGAAACTGTTCCCGAAAAAGAAACGACGGAACCGGATTCAAATTTGTTCCCTAATGAATTTGAATTTTCGCCCGTTTTGAAAAGACAAGACAGTTCTGTTCCGAGTGAATTGGAAATGGAAAGTTCCGAAACAGAAGTAACCGTTCCGAAATCATTGTTTAATGATGAACCGCCTTCCGTGGAACCGACTGTTCCTGTTAAAGAAGTTCCCAAAGAAAAACCGGAAATCAATTTGTCCAGTCAAAAAGAAACTGCCAATGTAAAACGGCCTGTTGATTTGTTCAGTTTGATCCCGGGATTGATCGGTCGGGGAAAGAATGCTCCAAAACCGAAAGATACGATGAAAAAGGAAACATCCGAAGAAACAACTTCAAATGAACCGATGGATCTTCCTTCCTTTTTAAGACAGCGTTAAGTGGCAGAAACTTCCGCTTTATTCCCCATATATTTTTGAATTTGCAACAGATCTTGCATTGCTGTTTCCAAATCTGTCAGAAAAAGCGCTGGATCCGGCGTTGAGGTCTTGCTTTTTTGGGATAAATACACTTTCAATGTTGCCCCGGAAGAGCTGGTTCCTGATTTGCGAACAAATATGCGGGCATCTTCGGACAAATCTATAACAACTCCCTGATTGGTTGTTTTTTCATTTGTGACAGGATCTGTATAATCAAACAAATAAACTTTTTGAACGACAAAGTTATTTATTTTTTTGCCGGGTAAAGTGGGGATTTTAGAACTTAGAGCATCTATTAAGTGATCCACGTCCTTTGCTGCGTCTGTGTGATAACTGTATGTCTTAGTATAAAAACGACCATATTTTTTCCACAATTTTTGGACGATTTTTTTGGGGGATTCACCCGTTAAGGCCAAAATATTTAACCAAAACAAAATTGCCCACAAACCATCTTTTTCCATAACATGAAAGGTACCAGCACCGAAACTTTCTTCTCCACACAAAGATATCTTTTGACTTTCCAGTAGATTTCCGAAAAACTTCCAACCTGTTGGCGTTTGATAACATTCTTTTTTTAATTTTTGGCAAACAGCATCCAAAATTGCTGCGGTGGGCATGGAACGTGCTGCGCCGTAAAATTTACCTTTATAAAAGGGAATTTTTTCCATATATTCCGCAAAAACAGCCAAAGAATCCGCAGGCGTTACAAAAAATGATTTTCCCAAAATCATATAACGATCCCCATCCCCGTCTGAAGCAGCGCATAAATCAGGTGCTTGTTCGGAATAGGCCAAATCAACTAAATCTTTTGCATATGTCAAATTCGGTTCCGGATGTAAACCGCCGAAATCCGGTAAGGGTTTTCCGTGAACAACGGTTCCCGGGGTTGCCCCTAATTTTTCTTCAAAAATATATTTTGCATAAGGACCGGTAACGGCATTCATGGCGTCAAAGGTCATTTTAAAACCGGAAGAAAAAAGTTTTTTGATGGCTTCAAAATCAAAGATTTCCTGACAATATTCCGCATAATCAATAACAGGATCAATAATTTCAATCAAAGTGGAAGAAATGTTTATTTCGGATTGTTTTGATAAATCAATGTCAGGTATTTTACTGGTCCAATATCTGTCAATATTAGCGCATCTTTTGGAAAAGGCTTCCCCTAATGCAGCCGGCGCAGGGGCCCCGGTTGAAATATTATATTTTATGCCAAAATCTCCTTCTTTTCCGCCGGGATTATGACTGGCAGTTAAAATAATGGCCCCAAAGGCCTGACGTTTTTGAATTAAATGGCTGACGGCAGGTGTGGATAACAATCCGTCTTGTCCCACAATAATATGACCAAATTGATTTGCAACGGCCATTTTAATGATAACTTGCAAGGCGTGATTGTTATAATATCGACCGTCTCCGCCGATAATTAAAGTTTTTCCTTCAAAATTATCCAAGCAATCAAAAATAGATTGAACAGCATTTTCTAAATAATGTTCTTGCCCGAATACGCTGACTTTTTTTCTTAAACCGGACGTTCCGAACGTCTGATCAGAATAGGGCTTTGTTGGAACCGCAAAGATATCCATTTTTCCTCCCCGATTATAAAGGATTCTCTGCGTTACTTTGTAGCATTTTCTGGTGAAGAAATCAAGGGGCTGCCCCAAATCTTTTCTACTAAAATTCCCAATTCGTTTCGTGCACTGTTGGAAGAAATAGTGTTGGGCAACTTGATAGCGCTTTCTTTAAAGTCTAACATAGTTAAACCTTTTAAGAACAATTCACGGAACACAACACGTTCGGAAACAACACCCACCAATTCAAAATGAATGCGGCGAGATAACGCATTCAATAAAATGGACATGTTTTGTGAGTTTTTGGATTTGCTGAACAACATACGGTTACGTACCACCAACCAGTTAATAGAAGGTTTACGTTCCAGCATGCGTTGTTGACGTGTGGACCACACTGTTTGTGCAAAATGACTCGGTCCTTGAATTTTTAAGGTGTCACCATCCACGATTGCTAAAATGTCTAAATCCACCAAGCTGTCGTTCATGGGGGTAATTAATACGTCAGCCAAAGTCATGGCTTCCATTCCCAATGAAGTATGAGATCCCGGTGTATCAATGACAATGGCATCTACTTCTTCTTTTAATTTATCAATTTTTCCGCGTAAAGTATAAATCTTGGCGATATCTTTTGTCCAACAAATGTGTTCGGGAATGGGTAAGGAAACGCCTTTTTCGTTGATGAAAGTTTTTCTGTTGTCAATATAATGGGTTAAACTTTGTTGATCCGGGTCCAAGTCAAAAGAAGCGACTTTTTTCCCCGCACGCAAAAGGGCCACAATGGTATGCATGGCCAAAGTTGATTTTCCTGTACCGCCTTTTTCGTTGGCAAAAACAATAATTTTAGCTGTCATTTTTTGTCCTTTTGTTTCAATGTGGGATATATTCTAACTTTTTTCGTTCATTTGTCAAGCGTTTTTTTGTCAGATTTTCCTTTTTAGCCAATGAGAGGACTTTTGGGCATGTATTTGGCAGAAAAGACGTTGGCGGGTTCCTTTATCGAACATGAAGGAAAATAATTTTTATGTCTGAGTTGAAATTTTTCTTCCCATGAATGGTCATACAATTCAGGTGCGTGTGCCCTGACAAGGTTGGCGCAGTTTTGAAGACGTTCTTTTGAAAGGGAAACATCTCCGTTTGAACGAGTTTTTCCTCGTCCCGGAAGAATTACTTGATGTAAAATGTTGCTGATGCTTTTTAAAACACTTAAGTCATGATCTTCATTGAATTGTTGGTTTTTATCGTAATGATGGGCAACATGAATAACAACCTTGGAAATTTCATTTCCTCTTTTATCAAGATCAGGCAATGATTGGATGAAATTTAAGAGCCTGTTTTTTTGTTCAATCGAATTTGGGGAAACAAGGGCAAAAAACATAAGCAATTGAGTGGTTGCTTGATTTTGAGTCAGTTCGTTTCCTTCAGTTGCTTTTTCATAAAGATTTAAGACGGCATTTTGAAACGAAGATAAAGATGCAAAAGCGCTGACGTTTTTGCCGATTTCTGTTAATGGGCGTAAACATTGAACGGCATCTTTCGGATTAATGGGGGTCGTTTCTAAAAAATTAGTAATGATATAATTAATTTTTTGATAGTGCTGTGGAGCTTCGGACGGTTTAATATATCCTTTTTCTCTTATTTCTTCCAAAGCGGCAATCGCATTATTAGTATGGTTTTGTTTTAATGTATCAGTCATTTTTCTCCTTTTTTAGACACATAAGAAATATTGTACCACAAAAGTTGAAAATTGTAAAGACAAAAATATAGACAAAATTTACAAGAATATTTTTATAATCCCCTTGCATTTTATCGGATTCTTATGTAAACTTCATACAGTTTTATTTAACAAAGGAGATGAAATGCACAAACTTTTACCAGCGGTGATTTTGTTGGCGGCTTTGCCAGTTTTGGCAGAAGAAACGGATCCAAAATGGACCTTTGACGTTAAAGAATTATCGCTCAGTTATTCTAATACAACTGTCGGAAATTCCCGTGAATATAAAGATTCTCCTGTTTCTGCGTACAGCGCAGACAGCCAATATAACATTGTCGGGAAATTGGATGCCTTTTTGAATCGTTCTTCTGATGCCAGTTTATGGCAAAATAATTTAATGTTGAACTACGGGAAGTTAAAAATCAAACCTGCCGGTGAAGAAGCAGAAAGTTCTGAAAGTGCTGATAAGATTTGGTTATCAACGGACTATAACCGGAAAGTTTGGCAATATTGGGATACGGATATCGGACCTTTCGTTCAGGCAGCTTTCCAAACAGAATTTACAGCCAATCAAGATTCCCCGCGATACAAGGTTTTGTCTGCTCGTGAAGGTTTGAAAATGTTCGAAGGAAAATACATCAAAGAATTGTATGGCGCTTTGGTGGAAGAATATGATTTTACCTATTCTCACAACAAGAACACAAAGTTTGCTTGGGAAGTCGGCTTAAAAGCAGAATATCCTATCCGTGAGGGTGTGAAATTAACCGGAACTGCCAGATATACTGATTATTTCCATTATTCAAAATATGTTCCGACTGATTTAAGATATGATTTAGATTTAACTGCCAAAATGGAAGTGAGTTTAACGGATACTTTGGCATTCGCGCCTTATGTCAGCTACCGCAGAGGGCAGGCGCGTGGAACTGATAAAGTTGGATCGAACTTTATGGTTGGTTTGCAATTAAAGTATGCGGATTTGTTTAACCTCAATTAAGGAGATAAAGAATGTTTAAAAATATGATTAAAGAATTTAAGACTTTTGCGTTAAAGGGCAATGTGTTGGATATGGCTGTCGGTATTATTATCGGTGCCAATTTCAGCAAAATTGTGGACAGTTTGGTGAAGGATGTGTTGATGCCTCCGTTGGGCATGTTGCTTGGTAAAGTTGATTTTTCCGATTTGAAAATTCCTTTGGGATCTGCACAAGATGCCGCTACCATTAATTACGGTGTGTTTTTGAATACGGTTATCAGTTTTATCATTGTGGCCTTTGCAGTATTTTTGTTGATCAAAGGAATTAACACTGTGCGTGCCAAAATGGAAAAGGCAGAAGAAAAAGCAGCAGCTGCTGTGGCTCCAACAGAAAAAGTTTGTCCTTATTGCTGTACTAAAATTCCGGTTGATGCGACCCGTTGTCCGCATTGTACCAGTGAATTGAAAGACAAAAAATAAGCCGAGTTTTATTTAAGAAAATCCCCGCATTTTGCGGGGATTTTAGTATTAATGAGACTTGAAAAATAGTATTTTTTGTGTAAAATGACAGGTGTGTTAACTTAAAAACGGGAAAAATTATTATGAATAATATAATGGATGGCATAAAAATCATGAACAATGCGGATATTGTAAGTGTGTTCAATAAATTTAGAAATGATCCTCAAATGCATACGGATGTTTATTCCGGCGGATGTATTCAGCGAACGGGAAAAATTTTAGAAGATATTCCGGATGCATGTTATGTGATCTTTATGGGAAAAAACGGACAAGACATATGTTGTTCAGACACGAGAACCAAGTGGAAACAACACTATGTTCCCATTGTTTTTGATGAAACTCGAACGCCGGTTGTTTTGGATGTTTGTTTGATGGATGGTCCAGAAACTTTGGATAATTACATGAAACATTTTGAAAACTTAGTATTGTTCGTTGGGCCGGATTCGGAGTTAAGATTGCAAGATTTGAATACATATGAGCCGGTATCTGCTCAGAATATTTTGGATGAAATATCGGTTTC
Organism: Alphaproteobacteria bacterium; assembly: GCA_017540065.1. GTDB lineage: Bacteria > Pseudomonadota > Alphaproteobacteria > CAAHEQ01 > UBA3637 > UBA3637. The sequence goes on along the minus strand of JAFYBU010000033.1, from coordinate 3,159 downwards.
TGCTCGGGATAGAATAACTCCAAACAGTGTTCGGTCAAAATGGTTAGAAAATTTTTGCTCTTTTCCTGTCAAGGTGTGTGCTTTCAAAAAAATGATGGAAAAGCAATAAAGATAAACCAAAATTAATTTGTAGTAGTTGTTTGGGTTGTTTTATAAATTGTTTCAGAAGGGGTGACAATTTTTTCCGATACTTCCTGAATGATTTGTTTTCCGCCGATATTATGCCAATCCATGGTAACGGTTGAACCAGTCAGAAAACTGATTAACAAAAATCCCCAAAGGACAATTTCGCCCATATATTTGAAAATACCTAAAATACCGCAGATATATTTTACAGGTGTATTTAATTCAAATGCGTGACCATCTCCGTCTGTTTCAATGGTAAAGATATTGATAATCGACCACAATGAGCTGACAAGTACCCCAACAAAACCAGTTCCGACAGTCAATAATAATTGAATCAAACCACGTCCCCATCTGTTGGCGTAAAAATTGTGTAATCCGAAAGCCCCGAAAAATAAAGCTAATACCACATAAATCAATTGACTTTTTTTACCGGGATATTTTTTTGAATTTTCCATATTTCCTCCTTTTTCTTACATAAAAAGGAATGGGAAAAATGTTTCATTTTTTCAATCTGAACGAAAGGATGTATTTTTATTTGACTTTTGTTTTTTTTCAATGTAAACTCGGCTTAAACAAGGGGGTAAAATGAATATTTTATTGTTAAGATTTTTGATTTTATTTTATATCTGCGGATTGGTGTTTTTATTGATAAAACTTGCTTCGTCGGATTTGGCAAAAAATGACAGACGCTTTTTGGCGATTATCTTGTTTCCTGTTTGTTTGGCAACAGCAGAAGGGCGTGCTTATTTGAAAAAAATTATTTACGGAAAGGAAAAATAAAATGTCAGGTACAAAAAATGTTGTTTTAATCGTTGGAATTGGGGCCTTAATTTTATTGGGTTCAGTTTCTTTTTTGGGGTTCAGTCAAATTAACGCCGGTTTTCGTGGTGTAAAATTGACCTGGGGAAAGGTGGTGTCTGATTCTTTACCGGAAGGCCTTTATTTTTATAACCCGATCAGTACTTCCATGGTGGCCATTGACACACGTTTGCAACGTGAAAAAATCCGTTTGGAAACCTATACAAAGGATATTCAACAAGCGACCATGAGTTTAACGGTTAACTACAATATTGATCCTATGAAAGCGCACGAACTTTATCAACGTATCGGTTTGGCCTATCAAAATACTTTGATCGAACCGAACGTATTGAGTTCCGTCAAAGATGTGGTGGGTAAAGTGGAAGCCGATAAATTTGTGAATAATCGTGAAATTGTGACTCAAGAAATTAAGGAAAAAATTTCAACTATTTTAGCACCTTCTCACATTATTGTCCAAGAAGTTGCTATTGAAGACATTTCCTTTTCGGGGGCTTTTGAAAATGCCATTGAAGCCAAGCAAATCGCTACACAGGAAGCCATTAAAGCGCAAAATGAAACAGTGCGTGTGACCGAAGAAGGAAAACAACAAGTGATTAAAGCTAAAGCCGAAGCCGATTCGCAAAAAGCCGCTTCAGATGCAAAAGCATATGCTATCAAAGTTGAATCTGAAGCCAAAGCTGAAGCTACCAAACAAATCGGGTTGGCGGAAGCTGCCGCTATTCGTGAAAAATCAAAGGCTTTGTCAGAAAATTCAAAGCTGGTTGAACTCACAAAAGCTGAAAAATGGAATGGTTCTTTACCGCAAAATATGTATGGTTCTGCACCGCTTCCGTTAATTAACTTAGAAAAATAATTTTTTGTAAGGGAGTAGAATGAGTAGGAAGAAAAATTGTTCAAAAAATCAAAGGGCTCTGAAACAGGTCCAAAATAAGCAGAAAGCTCAGCGCGGGCGTTCTATGGTTGAAATGTTGGGTGTTTTGGCTGTGATGGGCATTCTTTCTGTGGCCGGTGTTGCAGGTTATGGGATTACCATGGATAAGTATAAGGCCACCGATTTAATTAATGATGCCAACGTACGTGCGGCTGATGTTTCTGCGCAAATCGCAGCGGGAAATACTCCAAATTTGAACGGGTTTGATGACGACACTTTTACAGGTGTGGAATTGGTTGGGGATAAACAATTTAAGTTGAATGTCGCAGGAATAAAAGAATCAGTATGTAATCACATGAAAACAATTGTTGGAACAAATGGCATTATTCGTGAAATTGCTGATGATTGTTCCTATCTTCTTTACAATAATTTCTTAACGGCTGCATCCGGGGACGGTGCGGCAGCTTCGGACGACAGCCTTTGGGAACCCACACTGTGCTCTGACAATAACGATTGTGGCACTTGTGAACAATGTATGCCATGGGGGGAATGTTATAAGGTTGAAACAGAAGAATGTCAATGTGCCAGCAATGAGATGCTGGTTGATATGATGGGGGATGGAAGTATGATGTCCTGTATTCCTTGTAATTATTATTATTCTTTCCCTGCCGAGCTTACACAGAATTGCGAAACTAAATGTGGTCAAAATCGTTCGATTGTGGAAGGGCTTTACTCTGATCCGGTTTGTGCCATGACCAGATGTCCCAGCGGATATTTTTTAGACAATTACTATGAATGCCAGTCCTGTAATATAACAGATGATATTCCTGTTAATTCTGCATCGGATTGCAGTTGTTCCAACCGCACCTTTTCTGCTGGCAGAGGTGGAAACAATGGTGGCGGAGGCGGAGATGTAATTACAGCATCTGTTACAGCTCCCGCTGAGCCGGCAGGTGTTTGTGTTCTTACCAGTTGTATGACGGGGTATTTCAAATCTGCTGATAACGGATGTCTTTCTTGCAATGAGCCTGGGGAAGTTTACGTTTATTCCGAAGCAGATTGCAGTTGTTCTAATCGCCGATTTGTACATGCTTATGAATATTCTCCGGTGTCTGAAAAAGCCATGGCTGATCCGAATGATGGCTATTGTATTCTTGACACTTGTTCATCGGGACATTTTAAATCCAAATGGGATGGATGTGTTGCTTGTGATGAACTGGCTTCATATGCAGTATCTTCTGAATCAGATTGCTCTTGTACTAACCGTAGATTTATTTCTGACTCTTCAGCATCAGTGATTATAATGATTGCCTCTGGAGGCGGGGAAAATGAAGAAGGGTATT
>JAFYBU010000032.1 GCA_017540065.1 Alphaproteobacteria bacterium | reverse complement strand
AGGAAAGCGTTTTTTGTGGTATAATTAATGTATGTTTGGAAAAAGGAGAGTTTAAAATGGATATAACAAAATGGGAAGACACTTGGGGAACGATTAATTGGGAAAAAGATCCAGAAGATGAAATCAAGCAAAAAATCACGGAATTTTATCATGCCGGTGTGGATTTTAATATGGAAAGTGGTTTCGGCAGTGTGCCGTTGCAAAGTGCTGCCGCATTTTCTACAGTTGGTGTTGTTGATTTATTGATAGGTGGCGGAGCAGATATAAATCTAACTGATGGAAAAGGTTGGACACTATTGCATTGTGCTGCTGAGTGTAAAAAAGCGGAAAACATCAAATATTTAATTGAACATGGGCCATCGAATATGGTTGAATTTGTAAATAAACAGGATAGAATATTGGGTGCTACAGCATTGTATTTTGCCGCTAGTTGTGATCGTTTGGAAATAGTTAAGGCATTAATTGAAACTGGTGCTGATGTGAATATACAAGATAATCGCGGCTGTACAGCATTGATGGTGGCGGCTCAGGAAGGTTATACAGAAGTGGTTCAAACCTTAATCGAAGCTGGTGCAGATGTAGATATAAAAAACAATAAAGGTGAAACGGCATCGGTTCTAGTAAGAAGTAAGAAGATAGTAGAACTTATCAAAAACGCCGATCAAATCCGTGCTGAATATTTGAAAAAACATCCGCAGAGTTCTTTGCAACAAACGTTGAATAAGGCATCTAACAAACCAAACAAAATGTCTTTGATTAAGGATAAAAAGACTCGGTAATTTTTCTATACGCAACAAAAAATCCCCCACAAACATGAGGGATTTTATTTTTTGGTAGGCGGTAAGAGATTCGAACTCCTGACCCTCTCGGTGTAAACGAGATGCTCTAGCCAGCTGAGCTAACCGCCCATAAAAAAGAGCTGTACCCTTTCAAAAGTAAGGCAATCATACAGCCCTTTTTATAACTTGTCAACAAAAATCTAAAAATTATTTGTTAACAGCGTCTTTCAAAGCTTTACCTGGACGGAATTTTGGTTGTTTCGATGCAGGGATCTTAATCTTTGCGCCTGTGCGTGGGTTACGACCTTCTGTTGCAGCACGTTTTGTTACAGCAAATGTACCAAAACCGACAACACGGATTTCGCCGCCTTTTTTCAATTCAGTTGTTGTTACACCAAAGAAAGCATCCAAAACGTCAGCTGTTGCTGCTTTAGAAGCGTTTGCTTTTTTTGCCACTGCGGCGACTAATTCATTTTTATTCATTTTAAGGACTCCTTATTTAATTTGTTAATACATAAACCCTAGCTTTGGCTGTTTTCAGCCAACAAATAAATGTTAGGGTGTTTTTTTTGCCTCGTCAACATAAAAAATGATATTTTTCTTTATTTTTTGCGATTTTTTTCGTATTTTGCCTATATTTAATAGAAAATTGGCACGAAAAACAAACAAAAAGTTGTATTTGTGCCAAAATTATGCAAAAAAGCCAAGAAAATATTGTTTAATTCAAAGCATTTGCGGATTCGTTTGCCGATTCGCATACGGAAACATCTGCCGGCAAAGGTTTCAATTCCTTTGTCAAAGCATATTCCAATACTTCGCTAACGTGCTTGACCGGAATGATTTTTAAACCCTTTTTCACATTTTCCGGAATTTCAGCCAAATCTTTTTGGTTTTCAGCCGGAATCAAAACGGTTTTCAACCCGCCACGCAAAGCAGCCAACAATTTTTCCTTTAATCCGCCAATCGGTAAGACGCGTCCGCGCAAAGTAATTTCACCGGTCATGGCAATATCTTTATGCACAGGAATTCCCGTCAACGCCGAAACCAAAGACGTGCACATTGTAATACCGGCGGAAGGGCCGTCCTTTGGTGTCGCACCTTCCGGTACGTGAACATGAATATCGTTCTTTTCAAAGACGGAAGAGGGGATCCCGAATTGGCAATGATTTGCCCGAATGTATGAACGGGCTGCTTCGATGGATTCTTTCATTACATCACCCAACTGACCGGTCAGGATAATGTTGCCTTTTCCGGGCATAACAACCGCTTCAATGGATAAAATTTCACCGCCGACTTCTGTCCAAGCCAAACCGGTGGTTGCGCCGATTTGATCATCCTGTTCGGCTATACCGAAACTGTATCTTGGAACGCCGGCATATTTTTGTAAGTTTCTGGCGTTGATATGAACGCTTTTCTTCTTTTCAGTGAACAATTCTTTAACGGCTTTACGTGCCAAGTTGGCAATTTCACGTTCCAAATTACGAACACCGGCTTCACGCGTATATAAACGAATAATCTTGCGAATAGCATCTTCGTCCAACTTGAATTCTTTACTGGTCAAGCCCGCCGCTTTCATTTGTTTGTCGATTAAGTGACGTTTGGCAATTTCAACCTTTTCATCTTCCGTATAGCCGGATAATTGAATGATTTCCATCCTGTCCAGCAAAGGACATGGCATT
>JAFYBU010000031.1 GCA_017540065.1 Alphaproteobacteria bacterium | reverse complement strand
TTGAAGACAGTGTTTCACCCGTCATTTTGCAAGACACAAATGACGCCAATACTTTGTATGTTTTGATGCCTATGCGTGTGTAAAGGCCCCGATGAAAACGGGAATCAGCCGATTACGTTTGAATAATTTTCGTTCCTATGAAGCGTTGGATTTAACGTTGGGAATTGGGGGTGAACCTGTGGCCTTGGTGGGTCATAACGGGGCTGGCAAAACAAACATTTTAGAGGCAATTTCTTATTTAACACCCGGCCGCGGATTGCGAAGCGCACGTTTAACGGATGTTGCTCGCCACATGGGGGAAGATGTGTATCCTTTGTGGAGTGTGGTGGCAGACACCTATTCTCCCTTTGGAGATAACAAAATCGGAACGGGAATGGTGGAAGGGGCAGAACGTCGCCAAACACGCATCAACGGCAAACCCGCCACACGTCAATCGGATTTGGCAGAAGTGTTTCGGTGTCTGTGGTTAACTCCAGCACAAGACCGTTTGTTTTGCGGGGATCCGAATGCCAGACGACGTTTTTTGGATCGGATTGTGCAAGCATTTGACCCCAATCACGCCAACCGGCTGGCAGATTATTCAACAGCATTGAAACAATGGTTATGTTTGTTGCGTGAAGGAAAAACAGATCCTTTATGGTTAGAAAGTTTGGAACAACAATTGGTGGAAAATGGTATAGCCATTTCCGCGTCCCGTTTAGATATCGTGGGACGATTATCGTCTTATTTGAATATATCACCGGATCCGTCTTTTCCGTCAGCTGAAATTCATTTAACGGGTACCATAGAGGAAGCACTACAAAGCCAGGGTGCAGTGTTGGTAGAAGATATGTTCGCGGGACGTTTAAGAAATGCACGCAAAATTTGTGCGGAAGGGGGAAATTTAACCGGTCCGCATACAGCAGATTTTACCGTTTTACACAAACAACAAAATCGATCGGCCGATTTATGTTCCACTGGTGAACAAAAGGCGCTTTTACTTTCAATCATTTTGGCCGAAATGCGCGCTCAAATGGCCGAACAAGGACGTTGTCCGATTCTGCTTTTGGATGAAGTCGGCGCACATTTGGACAGAGCTCGCCGACACAATTTATTTGAAATTTTATTAGGCCTTCCGACTCAAGTTTGGATGACCACCACAGAAGGCCAAATTTTTGCAGATTTTACTGGACAAATTATGCAATTTGATGTACAAGAAAAACAAGGATTAAAACAGGTTGCCTGAAAGGCAAAAGAAAGGATAAAAGATGACAGATACAATTCAAGATGCAGAAGCAAAATACAATGCCGATTCAATTAAGGTGTTGCACGGGTTAGAAGCCGTGCGTAAACGCCCCGGTATGTACATCGGCGATACGGATGACGGTTCGGGTTTGCACCACATGGTGTATGAAGTGGTGGACAATTCCATTGACGAAGCTTTGGCCGGATATTGTGATCGCGTGGATGTCATTTTGAACAGTGACGGATCTGCCACCATTATTGATGACGGGCGCGGTATGCCGGTTGATATGCACAAAGAAGAAGGCGTTTCTGCTGCTGAAGTAATTATGACACAACTGCACGCCGGTGGAAAATTTGATAACAATTCCTATAAAGTTTCCGGCGGTTTACACGGCGTAGGTGTATCTTGCGTCAATGCCTTGTCTGATTGGTTGGATTTAACCGTATGGCGGAACGATAAAGAATATTCCGCCCGCTTTGAAGATGGGGTGACGGTAAAACACCTGACTGAAGTGGGTGATGCCCCGGGAAAGCACGGCACAAAAGTGACTTTTCATCCTTCGGCTGAAATTTTCACCAAAACAGAATTCAGCTTTGATACATTGGAACATCGTATTCGCGAATTGGCCTTTTTGAATTCGGGCGTTCATTTGCGTTTAATTGACAATCGCGGATCCGAACCTCGCGAACAAGATATGCAATACGAAGGCGGAATTCAAGAATTTGTAAAATACTTGAACGAATCCAAACATTCACTGCACGGCGATCCGATTTTCTTGTCCAAAGAAAAAGACGGAATGACTGTGGAAGCCGCATTACAATGGACAGATTCTTATCACGAAACATGCTTGTGCTTTACTAATAACATCCCTCAACGGGATGGCGGAACACACTTAGCCGGTTTCCGTGGTGCTTTGACACGCACGGTGAATAACTATGCCGTCGCCAGCGGCATTGCCAAAAAAGAAAAAGTGGAACTGTCCGGCGAAGATATGCGCGAAGGATTGACGGTTGTTTTATCTGTCAAAGTCCCTGATCCCAAATTTTCATCCCAAACAAAAGACAAATTGGTGTCATCCGAAGTGCGTCCCGTTGTGGAAAGCATTGTCGGGGAAAAGCTGGAACAATGGTTCGAAGAACACCCGACAGAAGCACGTATGGTTATCGGTAAGGTGGTAGAAGCCGCCACAGCACGTGAAGCTGCCCGAAAAGCACGTGAACTGACACGACGCAAAGGGGCGCTGGATATGGCTTCCTTACCCGGAAAATTGGCCGATTGTCAATGTAAAGATCCGGCCGAATCCGAAGTCTTTATCGTTGAGGGGGATTCCGCAGGCGGTTCAGCCAAACAAGGACGCGATCGCGCTCATCAGGCTATTTTACCGTTGCGCGGTAAAATCTTGAACGTAGAACGTGCACGCTTTGATAAAATGCTGTCTTCAGCCGAAATCGGTACAATTGTGACGGCGCTGGGCACGGGAATCGGACGCGATGATTTTAACGCCGATAAATGCCGTTATCACAAGATCATTTTCATGACCGATGCTGATGTGGACGGCGCGCACATCAGAACTTTGCTGATGACTTTCTTCTTCCGTCAAATGCCCGAATTGATTGAACGGGGCTATGTGTATATTGCTCAACCGCCTTTGTATCGTGCTAAACGCGGCAATTCCGAAACTTATTTGAAAGATGATGCTGCTTTGGAAGAATATTTAATTCAAGCCGGAACGGACGGTGCCGTTTTACAAATGGCTAACGGTGAACAAATTGCAGGGGCTGATTTGGTTGCACGCGTAGAACAAGCACGCGAAGCCCGCAACTTGATCATGTCTATGTCTCGTCATGTACCTTTCCGTATCATCAGCCAAATGGCCATTCAAGGCCTCTTCCACGGGGGAAAAGTGTATGACGATACCTTTGTTGAACATCTGGATGCCATGGAACCCGAATATGAACGCGGATGGCAATGCGCCTTTGATGATGAAAAACAAGAATTTGTTTTGACTCGGACTTTACGGGGGGTCACCGAAAAATACGTGGTTGATCAAACGCTTTTGAATTGTGTAGAAGCACGTCAATTGGATAAGATGGCAGAAGAATTGCAAGAATTTTATGCAAAACCCGCCACTTTGAAGGTCAAAGATGAAGAAATTTCCATCTATGGTCCTGTATCATTGGCAGAAGCTATTTTCCGCATCGGACGCAAAGGAATTGCCATCAACCGTTATAAAGGATTGGGCGAAATGAACCCGGAACAATTGTGGGAAACAACATTAGACCCCAACAACCGTCGTTTATTACAGGTGAAAGTCACTCATCAGGACGAAGCCGAACAAGTGTTTTCGACTTTAATGGGGGATGTGGTGGAACCCCGCCGCGACTTCATCCAAACAAATGCCTTGAATGTGGCCAATTTGGACGTATAAAAACAAAAGCCCTGCTAAAAACAGGGCTTTTAACTACCTTTTCATCTGTTGTTTTTCTCTTATATACGAATTATACGCTTGTTTGTATGATGCCAATTTTTCCCTTAAAGTTGGTGGTGCTTTTTTTTTCTTTTCACGTGCATTCTTTTCGCGTGTTAAATTGTATTCCATATGTGCCACAAAATTGTGAATTATTTCCCCTTTTTGCCCTTCGGCCATTTTATCAATACTTTCTTGATTTTCTTTCATCCACTTTTTATTGTAAAACCAAGCTCCGCTTTGTTTTAAATACTCCACAACAGCTTCTCGGCGCATTTCATAAGGGATTTTCCTTTGTTTCAAAAACCTACCAAACACCCCGGCATTTTTTATGGCTATATTTTGAACATTAACAGAAAAACCTTTCGTTATGGGATGACTTGTTGCCCATAGTGTTGCCCCAAAAGCCAAGCCGACAAAACTGCCCGATAATATACCGCATAAACTGGCTCCCGGAACGACAATACGATTCCATATTGGCCACCAAATACGGCCTAACTTATTTCTAAATTCTCCTCGTTCATGATTTTTCTTGTATTCACGAACCAGATTTTTTGCTTCTTTTTGAATTAATTTATTTTTTTGCATTTTATCCTTTTCATTTTCATACAGTTTATATTAAATAAAAACTTTATGCAACAAAAAATCCCCTGTCATAAAACAGGGGATTTTCTTTCAAACTATCAAAAATTATTTGATAATCTTAGACACTGTACCAGCGCCGACTGTGTGGCCGCCTTCACGAATAGCGAAGCGTAAGCCTTCAGCCATAGCCACAGGCACAATCAATTTCACTGTCATTGTGGTGTTATCACCAGGCATGACCATTTCCGTACCGGCAGGCAATTCAATTGTCCCTGTCACGTCAGTTGTACGGAAGTAGAATTGAGGACGATAGTTTGTGAAGAATGGGGTATGACGTCCACCTTCTTCTTTTGTCAGAACGTAGCATTGAGCTTCAAATTCTGTGTGTGGGGTAATGGTGCCAGGGGCAGCCAAAACTTGACCACGTTCAACTTCTTCACGTTTTGTACCACGGAGCAATACACCGATGTTATCACCAGCTTCCCCTTGAGCCAACAATTTGCGGAACATTTCAACACCGGTAACAGTTGTTTTTTGTGTTGGACGGAGTCCCACG
>JAFYBU010000030.1 GCA_017540065.1 Alphaproteobacteria bacterium | reverse complement strand
GTCCTTACTATTTTGAGATACTAATTCTTTTCCAAGTAAATGCTTCATTGAAGGAACCAGTATTTCTTGCCCGTTCTTATCCTTATAAAATTTCAAACCATTTCGAATACCAGGATCAAACATACGAACACCATCTGAAAACTGGACCGCAAATATTTGATGTCCCCCTATAATTGTTTGGTTATTTATTTTTTTTTCTTTTAACTTTTCCATATTAGCTGTGAATACAGCAAAACAATCCAACTTTTCTTCTTCAGCATATTTTGCAAAAAGCTTTGCAACCCCTGTGCACCCCATAACTTTCATAGGTATTTTTCGGGCAATAATATCATCTGCCGATAATGAAAAGCTGAAATCAAGTGCATTTTTTATTTCTGGATGAGAATTGATATATTCTCTACGACTGATGGGATCTGAAGAATTTTCGTTTCGCTTCCATTGAAAATCATTCCCCTCAATTTTTAACGATCCAATATTTGGTTCAGCATTATGGAAAGCTGTATTAATTTTACATAATATCTTTTTTATTTTCTGAATTTTTTCCACATCTTCTGATGTAAGTTTAGATTGTTGCAGTGTTTTGGGCAAGGTCATTTTTACTTCTCCTTTTTCCTTTATCTTAAAGGATTTATACGTAAAAATCAACAAAAACTAGTCCGTCAATTTGCGATTTTGAGTGATTTTTAACAATCGGACTATCGGACTCGCGGAAAGGCAAAAGCAAAGCCCTCATTTGAAAGAGGACTATAATACATGGTTCCCTCAATACGAATCTGACCAAACAAAATATCAATAAAACGGAAGAAAAATCTTGACAAATATAGCATACAAGTGTATAATGCCGTCTCACTAACTAAAAGGAAAGGTTCTTCATCATGGAAAATTTGGATGATGCTGAAAAAAAAGAAAATGCCGATTCTGAAAACCCAACGGATTCCGTCGATGAGGAAGAAATAGATGATGTTTCTGAAAAAGAAGATGGACCCCAAAAGCAAGCAGATTCTCGATCAAATGATGTCCCTTCCAACTCTCTTGATTTTCTTACTATTTTCCCTCTGGAATTTCCCAACACACCGCAACGCAATAAAGAATTGCAACGCTTTTGCGATATTTTAAGAGCTCCTTTTGTGAATGTTCCTTTGCTGGTTGCAGAACACCAAGAAGACATTTTACCACTGCTCAGTTTGTATATTCGAACAGAAGAAAACAAAGGAAAAAGGGCCTCCTTTTATTCGGTTACGTCTTCCAGTTTAAAGGATGATGATGATGACAGTTATGATATCAGTAAAATGAATATGGCTTCTACAATTGTCATGTATCAGAAAAAGGTTTCTGATATTCCTGTTTACAGCGGTTTATCTGATTACGCGGATCATGACATGCTTGATAAATTTACCCGTAATTTTTTGAACATAGGAATGCCTGCGGTATTATATGTGAATAAAAAAGAATTGGAAAATGTACGGTCTATTGTCAGACATGATAAGCAAATTTCAGGAGGAATAGAAAATCCGTTAGCACCATATGATACCTATGGGTTTGCCAGGACAAAAGAAATTGAAATTGCCCCCATGACCCGTAAGGAAAAACAAATTTATTTTTTTCATTACATTACGGATATGCTGATGGATAATGGTTTTAAGCAACCTTCCGGGGACGATTGTTATTACTTCATTAATCAAGTGTTGGATCGTTTTTCAGATCAAGATATCTTCTTCAAAGCATTTGACTTAATGAATCGCGTAACAGTGAAGGCACAAAAAAGACACAGACGTTCCATTTCCAAACAGATTATTGACGAAGTCTTACAAGAATATGCCCCCTTACACAATCGCACGGAAGCTCTAATGGATTTGGATACGCGCTTAAAAGGAAAAATTTACGGACAAGATCAAGCGGTTGAAACATGCTATGAAACCATTTTGGCTGATTTAGATGATGACAATCGGACAAAACCGACCGTTTTGGGCTTTTTTGGCCCTTCAGGTGTTGGTAAAACAGCTTTGGCTGAAGAAATTTCCTTGGCTTTAACCGGTAAAAAAGTGTCCACCATCAATATGGGGGAATATTCGGATGGATTTAAGGTTTCAATTTTAACGGGGTCTTCCAAAGGATACGTTAATTCCGATGAGGATGGTTTGTTGGCAAAAATTATCAAAGAAAATCCGCGTGCTGTTATTTTGTTGGATGAATTTGAAAAGGCAGATCCTGAAGTCCAACAAATGTTTTTGGGTATTTTTGATAAAGGGTCTTTATACGACAATCATTCCGGTCAGATTGATATGGCTCAATCAACGATTATTTTGACTTCAAATGCGGGGATTCGTCCGAATACCACTCTCGGCTTTGGTTGTTCTCGAACAACAGAATACGTGGCAGATCAAGACTTAATTCAAAGGGTATTTCCTCCTGAATTATTGGGGCGTCTGGATGCCAAGATTTTGTTTAATCCCTTGTCAAAAGAAGCGTTGGAAAAAATTGTTGATAAATTTATGAATCAACTTAAACCCCGTTTTGACAAATTGGGTGTTGGTGTTTCCTTGTCCCCAGAAGCAAAACGTGAATTGATTGAAAAGGCAAAAGACCCGTCAGCGGGTGCACGCCCGATCCTTTCTTTGATTCGTCAAAAAATTAAAACCCCAATCGAAATTGCTGTTTTAAAAGGACGTGTTAAAAAAGGACAACATATTGTTGTTCAAAGTATCAGTAAAAAAGAAATGAACGTTGTATCAAAACACCGCCGTACCTCATCAAAATCCGGTCCATGCCGGCAAAACATAAAATCGTAAAAATTATATAATGAAAAAGGCCGTTTTAAACGACCTTTTTGTTTAACGATGTCTGTGATGATATCTGACATGTTTCACAGGATGAACGGGCCTGTAATAATAAGGTTCCCGTATAATAACCGGTGCCGGTTCAACATAATATGCAGGTTGTTCCACAACGACAGTTTGAATCGGATTTAAAGTATTTTGAACGACAGCACCGACCAAACCGGCCACAGCACCACCCACAGCGGCTGCAACCAATGTATCACCGTGGTGATAAGATCTTGCGTTTGCCGAACAAACAGGCGCAAAAGCAACCGCGCCGGTTAAGCAAAATACGATAGAATATTTTTTAATATTGTTAAAAATTTTGTTCTTGATCATATTGTACCTCCTGAACAAATCTGAGTATAGCAAAACACATTTCTTTTGTCAAATTGAACACAAAACTCATTGAATTTTCAATATTTTTTTGAATTTTTTTCTTCTTGAAATGATCAGAAATTAATCTGAAAATATTTTGTATAATCCAACTTAATCTCTTGACATAGGAAATAAATTGTGGTAAAAAATCGTCCAATCAGGCGATCGCAACATGCGAAGCCGTTTTTTTTATGAAGGAGTATGGTTTATGTTAGATAGTTTATTTTCTTGTATTTATACGGCTCCCTTCTTGGGAATTTTGGGGTTGTTGGCTGCTACATCTATTTATTTTTATATTGCACGTCAACCCAATGGTACTCCGCGTATGGTCACCATTGAACATCAAATTCATTCGGGGGCAATGGCCTTCTTGAGGAAGGAATACAAAGTTTTGGCATATTTTATTTTGGCCATTTTTGTTTTAGTTGCTCTGGGATTGAATATTCAAACAGCATTGTCTTTTCTCAGCGGAGCTGTCACATCTATTTTGGCCGGTTTCTTCGGAATGATGGCTGCTACCAAGGGAAACGCTCGTACGGCACAAGCTGCTAAAACTTTCGGATTAAGGGGCGCACTTAACATTTCTTATTTTGCCGGTTCTGTTATGGGATTATCCGTTGCCGGTTTAGGATTGTTGGGTTTAGGTATATTATACGCCTTTTATGGTCAAGAAGTTGCCACAATCCAATACATCAACGGTTTCGCCATGGGGTGCAGTTCTATTGCGTTGTTTGCTCGTGTAGGTGGTGGTATTTACACCAAAGCTGCAGACGTTGGTTCTGACTTGGTCGGTAAAGTGGAAGCAGGTATTCCTGAAGATGATCCGCGCAATCCCGGTGTGATAGCCGACAACGTGGGGGATAATGTGGGTGATATTGCCGGCATGGGGGCAGATATTTACGAATCTTATTGCGGGGCAATTATTGCTTCATCTGCTATTGCCGCTACTATGAATGAAATGTCCTTATCTTCCTTGGGTGTTGAAAGAATGGCGCTTTTGCAACTGCCTTTATTTTTGGCAGTTATCGGTATGATTGCTTCGTTAATCGGTGTTGGTTCAATGCACTTTTTTAAGGTCTTAAAACCTGCTGTTGCTTTACGTTCTACTACCTTATGTGCAGGTGGGTTATTTGTTTTGTTAAGTTTGGGGTTGGTATTGGGAATGCATTTACCGCTTCGTTTGTTTTGGGCGGTCTTATCCGGTTTGGTTGTGGGGACTTTAATCGGATTGTTTGCCGAATACTATACTTC
>JAFYBU010000029.1 GCA_017540065.1 Alphaproteobacteria bacterium | reverse complement strand
TACCCCGCAACACCGGCCACAGAAAGAATACCCATCACAGCCAAAACACCCAACATTTCAACCATGCTACGACCACATTGGCATTGTCTTTCTGAAATTATTGTCTGAGCAGAAAGAACATTTTTATTTAGTATTCTAACAGTATTTCGAAAACGTTTCATAGCGTCCCCTTTCTTTTATATTTTCCTACTCTAAATAACTTTTCTGTTGTTCTCAAGTAAAAAACTTTTCATTGAAAATTAGTTAAAAAAGTTTTATAATGGCATTATGACTTATATTGATGCACATTGCCATTTATTAAAAGAAAATGAATTTTCAGATGCCCGATTGGTGGGAGTTGAAAAGATTTTAGTTAATTCGGCTCATTTGTCTGATTGGGAAAAAGTAGAAAGCTTAAAAGGTATTATTCCCAGTATAGGTATTCATCCTTGGTATGTGAAAGAAGCAGCAGAAGATTGGGATAAAAAAATGGAAAAGCTTCTGATTGAAAATCCTGCCTTACAAGTAGGAGAAATCGGTTTAGATAAGTTAAAGCCGGATTTTGCCCGCCAAAAGCAAGTATTCCTGGTTCAATTAAAATTGGCACAAAAACATGGGCGTGTAGCCAGCATCCATTGCGTTCGATCTTGGGGAGAAATGATGCCCCTGCTCCGCCCTTTCAAAAAAGATACACGTATGTTGTTTCACGGTTTTTCCGGTGATAAAATTGTCATAGGCTTTCTATCAGATTCAAAAAGTTATTTTTCTGTGCATAACGATAAAAAAATTCCTTCAATTCCAGTTGATAAATTGCTGATTGAATCAGATGCACCTGATGGTATGGTCAGTCCTGTGGCTTTACCTTTTTTATATCAACAATTAGGTGTCAATGTTGAACAAATTTCATCCAATTTTGAAAGGTTGATAAATGGAAGATAGGTTATCGCGCATGCGCTTGATGGTCGGTGAAAAGGCGTTAAAACGCTTACAAAAGGCTCATGTATTAGTGGCCGGATGCGGTGCTGTCGGTGGCTTTGCAATAGAGGCCTTGGCACGCAGCGGTATCGGACATTTGACGATTGTAGATAACGACGTTGTTTCTGTCAGTAATATCAACCGGCAATTAGTTGCGCTTCATTCCACTTTAGGACAAAAAAAAGTAGAGGTGGCAAAAAAACGTATTACTGATATTGCACCTGAAATGAAGGTGAACATTATCGATCGTTTAATCAATACGGAATCAGTGGAAGATATTTTGGCTTGCCGACCGGATTTTGTGATAGATGCTATTGACAGTTTAAATCCCAAAGTATGTTTAATAGAGGCTTTGGTAAAGACAGGTATTCCCTTTGTATCATCTATGGGAGCGGCCATGAAAAAAAAGCCTGAATTGGTCCGGGTAACCAAAATGAAGGATTCCTATCAATGTCCATTGGCTGCCTTTATTCGAAAAAGATTACGTCGTCGAAAAGTGGCTTTGGATTTTCCCGTTGTTTATTCCCCAGAAAAACCGGATAAAATTCATCTAAAAATGCCAGATAACACAGAACAAAAATCAGGACGCGTGCGTCATGAAATGGGATCATTGGCCACACTCACCGGAATTTTCGGTTTGACGGCAGCACAAGTTGCATTAGATTACTTTATCAAAGATTAGTCATCTTTTTCTTCTTTTTTATCCAAGATATCGTGCATACGTGTAGCACATGAAGAATTTTCGGGCAATTCCTTCAGGGCCTTTTCTGCTGTTTGACGGGCTCGTTCTTTTTTATTACTGGTCGAATAAAATTCAGCCATAGCACAAGTTGAAAAAGCCGGTTTTTTCAAACGATCATAAGCCTTGGCCATCAGCTGCCAAACAAGAGGAGACTCTGCTTCGTGAATTGTCGCATGATTTAAGTTATTTAGAGCAACTTCAGCATCCCCGGATTTGCCCCGTTCCAGTAAACTTTGTGCGTACGAAATACGCACCAATGCTGCTTCTGGCAATAAGGAAACTGCCTTTTTATAATCAATGATTGCTTCATCCAAACGACCAGTTTCAAATTCAAATTGTCCCCTTAATTCATAAAGGTAACCATTTTTGGGGTCTTTTTGAATCAAACCGGTCAGGGCTGTTAATGCTTTATCCGTTTTATGTTCACGATAATCGGCAATCGCACGCGCATAAATATCATCCGGCGTATCCCCCGAATATTTTAATCTGACCTGTTTAGGATCCAATAAAAAACCCGATAATTTTGCTTTGATACGAGTAAACTTTTTATCCTTATGGACCGGAGAAGCCCCCTTTGTAAAACGTTGCAGATTTTGACGTCTGTCTTGTGTCATAGGGTGCGTACGCATATAATTTTGAAATTCACCTGAATTTAAGCGTTCTTGAGATTGAATTTCCTTCATCACATTTTCAAAACCCAGCATAGAATAATCCAATTTTTTCATCACATCTACCGCCACACGATCGGCAGAACTTTCTTCTGTTTGTCGATACGCTGCAAAACTTCCCATGGCCGAAGTTTGACTGCCCAACATAACAGCGATCCCTGCATCCGGCCTTCCCGCCACAACAGCCAACAGTCCTCCCATCAAAGTGGAAATTAATGCTGTCGTTTTTGTTTTTTCCATAGCAACCATTCCACGTGTAATATGTCCCCCTACTATATGACCTGTTTCATGGGACAAAACAAATACCAAATCATCCACGCTTTTGGAAGATGTAATTAAACCCGTATGAACAAAAATTGTTTGTCCCCCGGCCACAAAGGCGTTAATGGATGGATCATTTATCAAAACAATTTCAGCATTTTCCGGAGGAAGATTCACTGTTTGAAAAATTTGACGAACATATCCCGTTAAAACATTTTCAATTTCACTGTCCCGAATAACAGAAAGCGCAAAAGCCCTTTGCCCCAAAAGTAATATAAGTAAAAATAAAATAAGTTTTTTCATATCTATAAGATAAATCTGTTTCCCAAAAAGGTCAAGGAAAATATCTTCCTTGCATTTTAGAAGAAAATTTGCTAGCCTTTGTTTTTAACAAAGGAGTAAATCATGACAAACTTTAATTCTGTATCAGTTATCGGTTGTGGTCGTTGGGGTGGCTTTTTAGGGTATTACTTCGCAACATATAAAAAAGCAGACGTGTTATTTTTGGGTGTACCGGAAGATCCTGCTTATCAATCCTTGATTGCAACGGGAAATAACGGCTATTTAACCATGCCTGATCATGTGACATACACAACAGATATGAACGAATGTTTGAAAAATGATTTCATTGTTGTTTCCATCGGATGCCAAAATTTCAGAGGATTATGCAAACAATTAAACGGATATGATTTAAAAGGAAAAACGTTTTTGTTAGCCATGAAGGGATTGGAAGAAGGAACCAGTTTTCGTATGAGTCAAATTTTTCATCAGGAAATTAATCAAGAGGCTGATGTGGCTGTTTTGTTGGGGCCCGGACACGTGCAAGATTATTTGAAAAGCATTCCCAGCTGTGTAGTTATTGATTCTGAAAAAGAAGAACTCACACATACTTTGGCAGATTTCATGAACAGCTCTTTAATCCGCACCTACTATGGTAATGATTTAGCAGGAAATGAAGTGGGAGCTGCATTAAAAAATGTTATTGGTGTAGCCGCCGGCATTTTGGATGGTCTGGGTTGGGGGGGGTTAAAAGGTGCTTTCATGGCACGTGCCCCCATAGAAGTCGGACGTTTGATTGAGCATTTTGGCGGTAATCCTAAAAGTGCTTACGGATTAGCTCATCTGGGTGATTACGAAGCCACTTTATTTTCTCCTCACAGTCAT
>JAFYBU010000028.1 GCA_017540065.1 Alphaproteobacteria bacterium | reverse complement strand
TGACCCAATTTCCGTATCACCCATCGCACCACGATCGACCGTTGTACACGAACCGATTTCCACATCATCCCCAATAATCACTCGTCCGAGTTGCGGACATTTTTGAGGACCTTTAGTGGGACTCATAGCAAAACCAAAACCATCTTGCCCAATTTGTGCCCCTGCATAGATATAAACTTTTGCACCAGCAATACAATGTGATACCGTGGCATTTGCCCCCACTGTGCAAAGCATACCCATTTGGACACCTTCTTCAATCACGGCATTTGCATGAATATCACAACCATCGCCCAATACAACGTCTTTTTCAATAACAGCACCGGCTGCAATACGACATCCGTTTCCGATTTTGGCTGTCGGATCCACATGCGCTGCCGGCGAAATACCTGCTTCAAAAACACGCGGGTAAAAAGCAGACGCCACCAATCCGTAAGAACGGTGAGCATCTTCTGATACCAGCGCAATTGTTCCGGCCGGCACTAATTCCTTAAACTTTTCAGGAACAATCACAGCCCCTGCTTTTGTGTTTTTCAAAGCTTCCCGAACAGAAGGAATAAAGGCCCACGAAACATCATCCGGGGTCGCCTTTTCCAAATCGGCTACGTCTTGAAAAGTTTTGTTAACATCTGCACCTTCCGGCAAACGGACTTCTCCCATTTCGGCGATTTTAGCAAGCGTCAATCCCCCCTCTATTTTATGGAAAAACTTCGTATCCGCCATATTAGCCCCCTAATTTTGCAGGATCAGGATAAGAAACTGTTTGAACCAATTTATCCAAATTCTTTACAAATGCATCCGTCATATCTGCTTTTTTATCGGCATACAGAACACTGGTGACCGGTAAAAGTACCTTTACGCCTTTTTGACGTGCTGTTTGTTCAACGGCTTTTGCAATTTCTTTTTCAGCCCCTTTTAAGGCAATCTGACTGGCCGCCATAATCCGTTCTATTGCCGGACGATATTTTTCCTGAATAACCATCATTCTGTTTTGTAAGCTCATCATTTTCTTTTGATATTCTTCCGGTTTCATGGAAGCTTTTTTCTTTTCCAATTCTGCGGCTTCTTTTTCAATATCACCAGAATCGGCAACGATTCTGACACGAATTTGTTCTTCATATTTTTTCTGTTCTTGAATGACAGATTGATAAACCTTGGCTTTTCCTTGCGCAACAGCAAAATCAATCACACCAACACCCGGGCGTGTTGTAACACACCAAGCCCAAGACAGAACAATAATACCCGCCAATAAACATCCGGCCAAACGCACTTTTTTATTGGCACAAATCGGTTTAATTTTTGAAATGTTTTTTGTTAATTTTTTCATTTTAGAATCCTTTCCCAAAGTTAAGTCTGAACACACGTGTTTTATCAAATCTTTCTTTCACCAAGGGATACGTGAAGTCCAGATTAATAACCCCCATTGGTGAAGTCCATAAAATACCTGTACCGATACCTACACGAATTTTACTGGAATAATAAGTTTCATCTTTTTCATATTCGTCAGGTCTTCCGATATAGCCAGCATCTGTGAAGATTTTTCCTTTAATCCCCATTTCTTTCGGCAAACCGAGCGGGAACGAAAGTTCTGCACTGGCTGTGGTATACCAGTTACCACCCAAAGCGTCATCAGATTCAATATCACGTGCACTGACACCACCATATTCAAATCCGCGAAGTGAAGCATCACCCAAGAAATAACGATCATTAATGCGTACTTTTTGACCACCCCAGCCCCAAACACGACCGGCATCCCCACGTAATGATAAAACAACATCATCTGTAACAGAAAAATACTTAACACCCATCAAGTTGATATTATAGTATTTACTGTCACCGCCCAAACCGGCAAAATTAACGCCCAAAGAGGTATAATAACCGGTTGTTGGATCAATTTTACTGTCCCGTTTATCATAAATCAATTCCTGACCAACCAAAGAAACAACAGTTTTACCTTTTTGCTGTTTAATAGCTTTTGCCGCATCAGAATCTACGTTAGTAATATCATCTTGCCGTAATGTATAGCGTGCTGTATGGCGCAAATTTTCGGTATAATTCCATCCGAAACGCACCGTACCACCGATCGTTTCGTATTCATAAGAAGAGGATTCGGAATTGTCGCGCGTATTGCGGAACAAATCTATTCCTGCTGTCAAATCATAATCCAAGAAATACGGATCAGTTAAACCGACCGTGTATTGTGTTTCTTTTTGGCTGAGCATCACATTCAAATTAGCAATGTTTCCCGTTCCCAAAATGTTACGTTCTACGATCCCTGTTTCAAACATTAAGCCATCGTAAGAAGACCAACCGACACCGATATTAAAGGCACCCGTTGATTTTTCCGCCACGGACATATTAACATCCAACAATGAAGGATTGGCCGGAACAGGTGATGTTTGTAAATCCACAGAAGAGAAATAATCCAAATCCGAAACACGTTGTTTGGAACGACGAAGTTGTGAAGCATTGTATGCATCCCCTTCTTTGATCCGGAATTCACGACGAATAACTTTATCTTTTGTGCGAGAATTACCGATAATGTTGATTCGGCGGATGAAAACTTTATCCCCTTCCGAAACACGGAAAATCAAAGTTGCAGTTCCGTCTGCATCATTTTTCAAAACATCCGGGACAACATTCACAAAAGCATAACCCGCATTAATCAATTTATCCGTCATGGCATCCACAGATTTTTCAATCAAATCCACATTCACAACATCCCCATCGGATAATAAAACCTCTTTTTTCAAATCCAAATCATTATCAAATTCCGGCAAACTGATTTGAACATCTATCCCTTTTACACGATATTTTTGACCTTCATCCACCTGAATAGTCAAAATAAAGCCTTCCTTATCGGGTGTCAATTCAGCCATTGCACGAACTACCCGCATATCCAAAAATCCATGTTGCAAATAAAAACGACGAATCAGTTCCTGATCATAATTGAAACGATCCGGATCATAAGTATCCGTGGAAGAAAGGAACCGATACCAAGCTTTTTCCTGAGTCATCATTTTATCTTGTAAGGTAGAGGTTGAATAGGCCTTGTTCCCCACGAAATTAACTTCTTTCACGTAGGCCTTTTCGCCTTCCTTAATTTCAAAAACAACATCTACACGATTTTGATCTTGTTTAATAATCTTTGGTTCTACAGAAGCAGCAAAACGCCCATGACGTTTATAAACTTCCAATAAACGCGCTGCATCTTTTTCCAATTTATATTGCGTATAAACATCACGTGATTTTAACATCACTTCACTTTTTAACGCATCATCATCCAGCGCTTTATTTCCTTCAAAATAGACTTCATGAACAATCGGATTTTCCGTCACAACAATATTGGCAACACCTTTATACATTTCAGCGCTGACGTCCGAAAACAACCCGGTGGCAAACAGCGTTTTTCTGGCGTTTTCCAAGGCTTCTTCCGAAACATCTTGCCCCTTTTTCAAGCGTAAGTAATTCATCACCGTTGAATTTTCAATTCGGCGTGTTCCGGAAATACGAATATCACGCAAAACCTCTGCCTGAGCAGAAAAACTCATTAATGCAATAATTGCAAGACCATATTTTAATTTTTTCATCCGAC
>JAFYBU010000027.1 GCA_017540065.1 Alphaproteobacteria bacterium | reverse complement strand
GTGCTTTTGGTGAATACATGGTTCAAGAAGGAATGATTGAAACATTTGCCGATCGCAAAAAAATGACCAAGCAATTGGTGGCAGAAGGCAAAATGATCAAAAAGCCCGAATTCGGTATTTCTGCAGAAGAAGCAATCGAGGCTATTCATGAAGCCGGCGGATTGGCTATTTTGGCACATCCTTACCGAATGAAATTAACTGATAACGTCTTGTTTGAAGGAATAAAAGAACTGAAATCCAAAGGGTTAGACGGTGTGGAAGCACATTACACCAACTATAAAAAAGATGCAATGCTTCAAATCGCGAAAACCTTACGGATGGCTGCAGCCTTGGATTTATTAGTAAGCGGAGGGTCTGACTATCACAAAGATAAACCCGAAGGACGTTTCCAAGGAAATGAAGCTGTTCCTGGTAATTTGTTAGAATCTTTAAAAAGAGCACATTTTGCCAGATTGGGATAAGGTCAAAAAACAACCGAGTGGCCTGACCAGCCACTCACCACAATAAAAAGGAGATATAAAATGATAGATCAAAAAGAATTTGAACGTTGGATAAACAGTCCTGAAGGAATACATACAGAATGCGAAATTCGCAGATGGCACGGCACAAACGTTGTAACCAGTAACCAATTGTGGGATTGGTATACAAAAATCTATCTTCCCATAAAACAAAAAGAGGAAAGGGAAAAAGCTTCTGCTTTACAATCAACTGACAAAACTTTTTTGCAACCTAAACCCATTTCAGAAAAAAATAACAGAACATGCCACTGTTCGCGAATGGAGCATTAAGGATTTTTTAAGAAGTTAAAAAAATTTATTCAGGCAATTTCTTATCGTTTTTTTATGTTGATTTTTTCGTGAAATCTTCCTATCATATTAAAAGAAACAGGGGGAGAAAATGGGGAAAATCAAAACCGTAAAAGATTTAGAAAAATTGATTGACAGAGTTCATATTGCTCAAAAAGAATATGCCTCTTTTTCCGAAGAACAAGTAGAAAAGATTTTTAAGGCTGCTGCCAGCGCTGCCGATAAAGCACGCATTGATTTGGCAGAATTGGCCGTTCAAGAAACAGGAATGGGCGTTGTGGAAGATAAGGTCATTAAAAACCATTTTGCCGCCGAATATATTTATAATAAACACAAAAACACAAAAACTTGCGGAATTATCAGTCGTGATAAAGTGAACGGGATTAAAATTGTGGCTTCCCCCTTGGGCGTAATTGCCGGCATCATACCCACAACAAATCCGACTTCAACAGTCATTTTCAAAGCTTTAATTTGCTTAAAAACGCGCAACGGAATTATCTTTTCACCGCATCCCAGAGCCAAAGAATCCACAATTACTGCCGCCCGAATCGTATTGGATGCTGCTGTAAAGGCCGGGGCACCGAAAGATATTATCGGGTGGATTGATGAACCGTCTGTAGAAATGTCACAAACTTTGATGACACATCCGAAGATTCAGGCAATTTTGGCAACCGGAGGACCAGGGATGGTGAAAGCCGCCTATTCTTCCGGAAAACCAGCATTAGGGGTCGGCCCGGGAAATGTTCCTGCCATCATAGATGAAACAGCCAATATCGTTCAAGCCGTTTCTTCTGTTTTAATGTCCAAAACATTTGATAACGGGATGATTTGCGCTTCGGAACAATCCGTTATTATCGTTAAAAAAGTTTATGAACAAGTCAAAAAAGAATTTGTTCGCCGCGGAGCCTATCTGATGAATAAGGCCGAAATGAATAAGTTGGGCAAAATTTTATTGACGGATAAAGGGGTTAATCCCAAAGTTGTAGGTCAAGAAGCCAAAACAATTGCCACCTTGGCCGGTTTCAAAGTGCTGGAAACCACAAAAGTATTATTGGCGGAACAGACGGATTTTAGCGCAAAAAATCCTTATGCTCACGAAAAACTGTCCCCTGTCTTAACAGTCTATAAAGCAGACACATTTGAAAAAGCCACCGGTATTGCTTTGGCATTGGTACATCTGGGGGGAATGGGACATACCGCCGCCCTTT
>JAFYBU010000026.1 GCA_017540065.1 Alphaproteobacteria bacterium | reverse complement strand
TTTTGAAAGACCTGAAATAATACGATTGCGACGAGGAAAATTTTGAGGCACCAATGGCGTACCAAACGGCAATTCCGACACCAAACAACCACGTTCCTTAATCTGCTGATAAAGGGGGGTATTTTCTTGCGGGTAGGCTTCATCCACCGGCGTTCCCAAAACCGCAATTGTCCCTGATTCATTTACGATACCTGATTCTAAAGCCCCCGTATGTGCGGCCGCGTCAATTCCTTTTGCCATCCCGGAAACAACAGAATAATTGTTTTCAATTAATCCTGCTGCCAAAAAACGAGCAATATTCTTACCGTTCAATGATGCATTCCGAGTTCCCACAATTGCTACCGCATTTTGTGATAAAAGTCCCGTATGTCCCAATGTGAAAAGGATTGGCGGAGCATCCTTAATTTGTTTTAACAAAAAAGGATATTCGGCATCTTGCCACGTAAGAAGTTTTGCCCCCACTTTTTCGGCACGATTCAGTTGAGATTCTGCCTGTTTTTCAGTGGCAATTTTAATTTCGCGTTTACCACCGCGCCCGGCCAATTCCCCAATATGTGCCAGTGCTTCTTTTGATGAGCCGAAGAAAGAGAGCAATTGTCGGAAAGTGGTAGGCCCCACATTTTCCGACAAGCTTAATCTTAACCAATCTAAAAGCTCATTACCTGTCATTATTTTTTCTTTTTTTCTGCCTTTTTCTTCAAATCAATTTTTGTTTCCGTTCCTTGCCAAAGTCTTTGAATGTTGGCACGATGGCGATAAAAAGAAAGAAGTGTTAAAGCCAAATAGAACAAGGCTGCTGTCCCGGAATTAAATATCCACGCATAAAGCGGAGCTAACGCCAGGGCGGTTAAGGCCGATAAAGAAGAATAATGCTTTACCATCGCCATTCCCAACCATGTCAAGCAAGTCAACACACCAGCCACCGGAGTCATTGCCAACATCAGGCCCAAGGTGGAAGCCACGCCTTTTCCCCCCTTAAAATGCAACCAAATAGGAAAATTGTGCCCCAAAACCGCCATTGTTCCTGCCAAAAGCCCCATCGTTTGAGAATCAAATAAATCGGCACAAAGAAGCGCTATAAACCCCGCCTTTGCCACATCAAAGATTAATGTCAGCAGAGCCAAGTCCTTGCGGCCCGTGCGTAAAACATTCGTTGCCCCGATATTACCTGACCCGATCTTACGAATATCCCCCAGCCCGGAAGCCATTGTTAAAACTAAACCAAACGGGATAGATCCCGCTAAATACCCTAAAACACAACAAATAAAAATTGCACTTGTCATTCTTCCTCCTTGTTGAAGTCCTTGTTTATATACAGGATTTTTTCAAAAAAAGCAAGTCTGACAATGTTTTCATTGAAAACATATTTCAAAATAAAAAATAAAAATCTTAAAAAAATACTGGACAATTCAAATAAAATATGGCATGTTGAAAGATAAGGGGAAAAGTGTAGATGTCAGTTGAGTTCAAAGTAGTACAGGAAACCGAAAAAGATATTCGTTTGGACCGGTGGTTTAAGCGCCATTATCCTGATGTTCCCCATGGTATGTTGGAAAAGTTATTACGCAAAAAAAATATTCGCGTAGATAATAAAAAAGCTGTGGCCAATACGCGTTTGAATCCCGGCGCTGTTATTCGCATTCCCCCACTGACCGTAGCAAAAGAGACAAAACAAACCGTTTCTTTATCAAAAAAAGATGTTTCTTTGATGCAAGGTATGGTTTTATATAAGGACAAAGACATTATTGTGTTAAATAAG
>JAFYBU010000025.1 GCA_017540065.1 Alphaproteobacteria bacterium | reverse complement strand
GTCGTTGTAATAATCGTTTCCAAATCATCTTTCCCATAGGTGCCGGAAATCTGTCCCAGATCCTGTCCGATTAACAAATAAGACACTTTTTGTCCGCGCCCAACGGCCGGTCCGTTAATGACCGCACTCAATTTCGGCATTTGTGGAAATTCGTCCAGCACAAACAAAACGGGATAAGGTCCTGCCTTTTTACCGTCAGTTCCCACTTGATTTGGCTTTGTGGCAATCAAATACGAACTCATCAATTCCACAAAAATACCCGTAATCACATTCAAAGCCTTGGCGTCCACCTGGTTAATGGACAAATAAACGGAAACAGGCTTCATTTCTCGTGTCACCGGATCCGCCAATCCCCGCAAATCACGGAAAGTCAAATCACTGAATTTCGTCCGTTCACGAACAGCGGCATTCTTAAAAATACTGATTCCCGACAATGCTGTGGACAAAATAGAGCCGCGTTCTTTATCAGGAGTTGCCGCCAATTGATTCAATTCCCCGATTGCACGGCGGGAATACGCGAACCGATTACTTTCATTTACAGCTGCATCCAACACATCTTTCATGGGATCCGCCATCATGGCCATTTGATCCCCTTCATCCGTCCGACGTTTAATATCGGCCGCCACTTTCATCTGCATGGCCGTCAACCATTCCAAAATCATGGCAATACACGGTTCATGTCCGTGCCAATCTTCCGGCAATCCTTCCCACGTTCCGACAGGTGCGTAATTGTTCAAAGTCAGTTGCCCTTGTTGCAAAGCACCCAAGGCCAAAATGGCACTGTTATCCGACATATCCGCATAATACGTTGCCAAAATATCTGCGTCTTCCTTATCAAAAGATCCTTCTTGTAATTTGGTAACAAAGTAGTCATTAGCTTTGGCGCGTTCACATTTACTGGCAATAAAATGCAAAAAACCACTCATGGCATTTCGACCGGTTTTGGACCAGTGCGGATCCTGTCCACCTTTGGGTTCTTCCACCAAAACAGCAACCATTGAATCAATATACATATCGCGTGCCGGCCCCAACGGTGGCAAACAACTGGGCGATAAAGGATTCCAGCTGGGATAAAAGATACCTTTATCGGGATCGTCTTGCGCCCCCCAGTTAATAATAAAAACAGGCCCTTTAGTGGCACGATATCCGGAAGTTTGATAGCAAAGTTCCGGCTTGACGTCGTTCACAATAATACTTAATTCATCCGCTTCCAAAATTGTCGGAACAACCACGCCGGCCGTTTTACCGGTTCCGGGAGGCGCCACAACCAACGCTGATAAAGTTTCCGGCATTTTCAAAAGCTTTCCGTGAAATCTTCCCAACACACAAACGAAGCCGTCAAACAGCTTCATTTTTTTTACATCAGCCACCGAAGCCAAACGCCCGGAACCGAAAATATCCGGCATGTATTGATACGGGTTCAACGCAATCCCGATGAAAAAAACAACGGGAACAATAATAATCGCTAAAAAGGGTAGATAAAAACTGAACGGCGCATGACTGACGGACGTAAACCCAGTCCACCATCTGTAATACCCTTTGAACACCATACCGGGACTGACAAGGGCCTTTTTCCAAAAAGCGATGGATCTGTTCAACGTATCCAAATCCAATCCGTTACGCACCCAAGATTCAATAGGCAAAATAAAAAAAGCAACAACATATCCGATAAAAAGCGCCACAATCAACGACAGTAAAATCCATCGAATATATTTGTGTTGCTCCTTATATGCTGTGTCTACCATTTAATGCCTCCTCCCCCAATTCTATAACATTGATTTTATTTTTTCAAGGGTATCAGGATTTATTTTTTCTTGAGCTTCGCCGAGTATTTCCGTTCCTGTCGGTAATTCAACCGGCCCCCCCATTCCCGTTCTGCAAACCAAAACTTCCAAATCATTCCAAGTTTTCATCATGTCTTCGGCGTTAATGATTGTTCCTTCTTTTTCAATCAGCACAGGGCGAACAGTGATTATTTCACCCAATTTTTTCTGTAATTGCGTTTTCAATGTTTTTAATTGGAAAACCGGAGAAATACGATGATCCGTTTCAGAAAACCACAACGGATCTTCATCATTAAAGGATTCTTCATCCGCCAACCAATCGCCCGGTTCTTTGTCAAAAAGGATTACCAACAAATCAGTGTCAGATGCCGCCAAAAAATCCACCCTCTGTCCCAAAAGTTCAGAATTGGGTAATAACGTATACCCCGCCTTTTCCAACAATTCTTGAATGTTTTCTTTAACAGGTTCCATCTTGGGAATTTCAATTTCGGAAATGGGCGTGTCCGCCATTTTTGCAAATTCTTCATTTGAAAAAGTTTTCGCAGAAGAAACGGTTTCTTCCGGAAAGGGACGATTTTGCGAAAAGGTATCAAAGTTTGAAAATTCACGAACAGGTTCCCGCGATATTTCGGATGAAAAATTTCCCATCGCTGTGGAATTGTTCAAAAACGTTGTTGATTGCATTGTCGGTTGCAACCGCCCGCCTGTTGCCGGCATTGAACGCGGTTTGTAAACCGGGGCCTTAACTGGTTCGCGGGGAGCATAAGCCGCTGTTTGTTCCTTTAATTGTTTCTTTTTATTTGCCAAAAACGGCCAACGAATGGCATTCCATATTTTCTTCCACAATTTGCGCCATTTGATTTTTTGAGCAAAATACCATAAAAGCCCGAAAACAAAAGGTGCCAGAATAAACGAAATAAGAAAAATCCAATCGCTTTTTGTGGAAATGTACCACCCCGATCTGAATTCCCGCATTAAGTGTCGCCAGGAATCAAAGGAAAACAACCGAAAGCGCCAATTTCGAAACAAATAGCCGCGAAACCACCACCCGAAGAAAAGCAGCCAGACCACAAATCCGATCAAAATTGTACGTTTAGGGTTTTGTATTCGCATTTTTCACCTATCGTTTCTTTTTCTCTATTATACACGAAAAGAAAACAAATGACCAGCAAAAAATGCTTTCTCTGAAAAATTATCCGGCGCTTTGTAAAACCAGATTCGGATTAAACAGGTTCGCGTTGTTCTTTTCGGCGTGTTCATATTGGTTCAAAACAAACCTGAAATATGTCAAAACAAATAATCTGGTTGCAGACGAAAGACCGGAATTCCCCTTGGCAGAATCAATTTTTGAACACAGTTGATGAATGGTCATATTTTCACGTTGACAAATATCGTTTAACGAAATCCACGTTTCGCGATCTAATCGCATACTGGTGCGGCGTCCGTTCACAATTACATTTTTACAAACAAGCATTTTTTTTCCTTTCATTTAAAGTTAAAATACATTATACTTATGGGTACTGTTTTAGAGTTTTGCAACTTAAAATAGTATATTTTATTAAAAACAATTTTTACGTGTATTAAGGATCGGTATGAAAAAACGCGAACAACCCAAAAAAAGATTGCACGATTGCGACTTCCCAGGATGTAAAGAAGCCGGGGACTTTCGGGCACCGCGTGACAGAACTCTGACTTCGTATTATTGGTTTTGTCAAAAGCACGTGGCCGAATACAATAAAAATTGGGATTTCTTAAAGGGGTTGTCTCCGGATGAAATTGAAAGTCAAATTCAAAACGATGTCGGTTGGCAACGCCCTACATGGAAATTGGGAACGGAAGGGATTCATTATCGGACCGACAAAATTCGGGATGATTTCGGAATTTTCAAAGAAGCCGGTTTGGGCATGAGCGGGCATTACAATCCTCCACGTCCC
>JAFYBU010000024.1 GCA_017540065.1 Alphaproteobacteria bacterium | reverse complement strand
CGAGTTCAAATGATTCCGAATATTCCCGAACCAGGACCGTATGGCTTGTCTGTTCATTCAAAAAATACTTTGGTTCACAAATGCGTGTCCACTCGTAGTTTGTAGGATAGTTAATGGTGGTGGTTGGTTGCATATATGGCACATTGTATTCTTGCATTTTGAAGT
Source organism: Alphaproteobacteria bacterium (assembly GCA_017540065.1). Classification (GTDB taxonomy): domain Bacteria; phylum Pseudomonadota; class Alphaproteobacteria; order CAAHEQ01; family UBA3637; genus UBA3637. The sequence continues at coordinate 2,200 of JAFYBU010000024.1, read as the reverse complement.
ACACACTACGATAGGGCAGTTGTCCCTCGCTATAGTTAAAGAATTCATCTATAGAGCCCGTATAAAACAACCGATCATATTCTATTGTGTCCTTAACATTCGCCCAATCTGTGTTCAATTGTACTTTAATCAGTGGATTATCCAACATTTTTTCCACCATTTTGGTGTAGCCATGAACGGGAATGCCTTGATAAGGATCTTGGAAATACCGATCATCACGACCAACAAAAACGGGAACACGTGCTGTTACTGTCGGATCAATTTCTTCTGGCTTTAATCCCCATTGTTTCAAGGTATAGCCCTCAAACACATTCTTATACACAAAGTCCGCCAAAAAGGCCAAATCTTCGTCTTTTTCCTCGCGCAGTTTCAAAATCGGAACCTTCACATCATAGCCGAATTTTTCCACCAATTTCTTTTCAATGCGCTCAGCCATAAAAGCTGGAAATAACTTTTCCATAGAATTAAAGTTAAACGGTACCGGCACACATTGTCCATCAATCCATGCACTGACACGCAACTGAAAGGTATTAAACTCACTGAATTGTTGCACATATTCCCACAAACGCTTTTCTTTTGTGTGAAAGGCATGTGGTCCGTATTTATGAATCGTAATTCCTTTTTCATTATAATCATAAATATTGCCGGCAATATGGTCGCGCCGATCGATAATCAAAACTTCCTCTTTTAATTCATTCGCAATGCGTTCAGCCAATACAATACCGGACAAACCACATCCTACAATTACGTTTTGTACTTTCATTTGTCTTCTCCTTTTTTAAATAAGTGGACTTGTGTTTTAAAATACTCAATAGTTTTGTCCAATCCATCGGATAGGGGCACCTTTGGTTCCCACCCTAATTCACGTTTTGCCAAGGTAATATCCGGCCGACGTTGAGTTGGATCATCTGACGGTAAATCTTTATAAACAACCTTTGAAGTGCCGCCGATTTTCTTCACCACCATTTCTGCCAATTCTTTAATGGTAAATTCGCCAGGATTTCCGGTGTTGACGGGTCCCGTAAATCCTTCGTGAGAATTCATCATCCGAACTATTGCTTCAATCAAATCATCCACATAGCAAAAGGATCGTGTTTGATGTCCATCACCATAAATTGTGATATCTTGTCCCGATAATGCCTGACAGATAAAGTTGGACACAACACGTCCATCATTTGGATCCATATTAGGACCATAGGTGTTAAAAATACGGATGACTTTAATATCTACACCCTCATGGCGATGATAATCAAAGAACAAACTTTCTGCACAGCGCTTCCCTTCGTCATAACAGGAGCGAATACCAATCGGGTTCACATTGCCGCGATAAGTTTCAACTTGCGGATGGACAAGCGGTTCTCCGTAAATTTCGGATGTAGATGTTTGCAAAATGCGTGCATTATTCTTTTTGGCAAAGTCAAGGATGTTCAAGGCGCCCAACACACATGTCCGTGTTGTTTCAATGGAATGCTTTCCTTGATAGGCTGGTGGGCTGGCCGGACAAGCCAAGTTATAGATTTGATCCACCTTTTCCTTAACGGGAATTGGCTGACAAACATCGTGTTTTACAAACTTAAAATTGGGATGATCCAACAAATCCTGTATATTTTCCATCCGACCAGTGTAGTTGTTATCCAAACAAATCACCCGCTCGCCGTCTTTAATCAAACGGTGGCATAAATTGGAACCCAAAAAACCGGTTCCGCCTGTAACCAAAATTGTTTTCATTTTTTCTCCTTTTTAAAGCCTAATTTTTTCAAAATCTTACGTCTCCAATAACGGAAAAGATATTTGCGCCACGCTTTTTTATCTTCCTCAATAAACACAACAGGCACTTCCTTTATTTTTAATTCCGGATGCAAAGCGATATATACCGTCATCAAGCGTTCCGATAAAAATCCATAGACGCGTTGTTGATAAGCATTTCGTGTTTCAACATCGGCTTGAATTCGTTTTTCAACCTCAAACAAAATATCAAATAACCATTTTGCATAATCGTTGAAGGCTGCTTTCTTGGCAATCAGCATATTTGCATAATACCCTTGTGTGCATGTATGTAAGACCTGTATTGCCGTTTCATATTGCTCCGGATACTTTTCTTTAATCACGTCTAGAACGATGTCCATATCCGCTCCCACATGTGCCTTTTGATAACAGTCATACAGCGACTCGGGATTTTTTGTGGAACCCATTTTGTAGG
>JAFYBU010000023.1 GCA_017540065.1 Alphaproteobacteria bacterium | reverse complement strand
GGTGCTGCCACCCACTTGTAAAATCAAAGGTTGTTCCTTTGGGGCGAAGAAAAGCAATTTTTCAATGTTGCCGTGCGCCAATGCCTGTTCCGCCACCATTTCGGTATAAAGCGGGGCATGATGGCTGATTAAACGGAAAAAACGGCGGAAAAAGCTGTCCGTCCAATCTAACATAGGGGCAATTTCTATTTGTTTTTGCATGATTTTTATATTATACGCAAAAAAATGCTTTCTAAAAAGTGTTTTTTGAATGATGATGAATGGGTATAATAAAAAAGGGGTTTTTCATGTTTAAAAAATCAGAAATGCAACAAGTACAAACTTATTTTCGAAAATTATTTTCCAATGAAAGTATTTTTTTGAATGAAGGGACCGGTAAAGATGCGCCTGCTGAAGTTTCTTTGGGCGGTCAATTTATCGGTGTTGTGTATAAAAACGAAGACGAGGGCGAAATTTCATACGATTTTAATATGTCCGTTTTGCCGGAAGATTTAGAATAAAGGAGAAAATAATGAAAAAATTATATCTTGGTTTAATTTTGGCTTCTGTTTCGACTGTTGCGTTGGCACAAGCCGTGTCACCGGCATCTAAAGTTGTTGAAATGGTCAAACAAAATGTTATGTCTATTGACGTTGAATATAAAGCGGAACCGACCGTTAAAGAAATCGCAAACGGATTTGAAGTTTCCGTTCCTGCCGGTGTTATGAAAACGGACAATCGCGCAATCGACGGTTTTTCTTTTACCGCAACGGAAGATGGTGTTTCCGGAAATAAAAAACGTTATGTCGCAAAATTGGATAAGTTGGGACAGGTTTTTCCGACTTTGGAAAAAATGATAAAAGAACAAAAAGCAACTTATTCCCAAATTGCTCATGTTATAAAATTCGTTCCTGAATTGGAATTTATAGAAAGTCAGGAAATATCCGTAAAGGATTTGAAAGTTCCTTTGGATGAAGGTGTTTTCACATCCGTTTCTTCTTTGAACTTTACGGATACGGCAAGTATGTTGTCGGATACAAAGGTAAAACAGGAAGATAAGATATCATTAAAAGGGATAAATATGGTGCATCCTTTTGCTTCCGTCGTTATTGACTCTTTTGATTTTGTCATTGATGTCCCTGAAACATTCAAGGCTAAAAATCCGTTGGAACAATTATTGAAAACACCGCAAGTTTCACAAAAAATGGCAGTAAAGGATATCAAAATTTCCGTTCCTGCTTTGGGTGATCAAGGAAATGCCGGATTTAATTTGGAAGAATCTTTGAATTTGAAACAAGATGGAAACAGCAAAAATCTTACGGCTGGTTTGAAATTGGATATCAAAGACATTAAAGCCGGAAAAAATGCGGATGTTCCGACAGCATTGACAACGGATATGGTTGCAACCGGTTTCACATTGGAACAGTTGATGACTTTCTCTGACACAATGAACAAGTATAACGAAGTAAGCAATTTACCGGACGCACCGCGTAAAGATGTTTTGGTAAGCAGTGTTCAAAAGGAAGTTGATGCGGCATCCGAAGCATTGATGAAGGATTTGAAAGTCACCGTCAATAACTTGGATGTAATTGCGGATAATTATTCCATTTCATTAAAAGGAACCATGATTCCGAAAGATGAAAATTTCAAAGGAACTTTGCAAGTCAGCAACTTTGAATATTTGGCTCCGGAACCAAGAAAAATTGATGAAGCCGCTTGCCAAAATTTGATTGATCAAATGTTGGAAGACAAAATTCAAGGTGACGAATTCAAAGTTAAATATGAACAAATTTGTGATGAAAAGCGTGGTATTTTGGATCCTTTGCGCGCTTATGCAAATACAGCAAAGAAAGTTAAGGATGCCAAAGGCAAAGATGCTTTGCAATTCGGAATTGAAATCAGCGGTGATGACTTGTTCATCAACGGAAATAAAATTGAAGATAAAAATGTTCTTATAGGAATGTAAATGTTGTCTATAGAGGATATATTATCCAATTTTTCTTTTCTGGATGATTGGGAAGACAAATATCGTTATTTGATTGAACTGGGGGAAGGGCTTGATGCCCTTCCTTCAGATTGTCGAATTGACGCCAACAAAGTCGAAGGATGTATGAGCCAAGTTTGGTTGACTTCCCAGAAAGACGCACAAGGACGCTATACCTTTTTGGCGGATAGTGACGCGTTGATTGTAAAGGGTTTGATTGCTATTATTTTATCGGCATATTCGGGTAAAACAGCAGAGCAAATTAAACAAGTGCCGATTGAACAAATCTTTGAACAGTTGGGTTTGGCTACGCATTTGTCGCCCACTCGCCGTAATGGTTTTTTTGCGGTTGTCAGCCGTATTCAGCAACTTCCGTAATTTTTTAAAAAATTTTTAATGAAAAAAGTTGACATTTTTCAAAAATGTGCTATTATATGGGATAATGTGTCGATTTTTATCGATTTTGAAAAATAAAAGTGGAGAAAAATAAAATGTTTGGCATGAAAAATTGGAAAAATACTTGGGGAAAAATTGATTGGGACATTGATTCCGAAGAATATTTATGCAAAAGAATAAAGGCCTTATTGAAAAAAGGCGCCAATGTTGAAACAAAAGGTAAATTCGGTCGCACGGTTTTAATGCTTCTTGCAGAAAGGGGCGACGAAGGTGCATTCAATTTGGTGCTTTCAAACGGTGCTGATGTCAATGCAACGGATAAATATGGTGCAACGCCGTTGATGTTCGCTTTGTCTTCCGGTAATGAAAATATTTACAAAGCGATTTTGGCAAATGGTGCTGATGTCAATGCAAAAGACAAATTCGGTCATACTGTTTTAATGTGGGCCATAACAAATAACGGAAAAGAAAAAGTCATACAAGATTTAATTGCTCGCGGTGCTGATGTTAATGCAAAAGATCGTCATGGTAAAACGGCTTTGATGGCGGCTGTTTTTGCTGGAAATAAAAGAATTATTGAAGGTTTGGTTGCAAAAGGTGCCGATATCAACGCGAAAGATGATGCCGGTTGCACAGCTTTGGTCAGAATGCAAAGTTTGCGCATTGTTCAAGATGAAAAGATTTTGCAACTTTTGGGAAAAACAACATCAGCTCCCAAAAATCTTTCAAATGAAAATTCGTTAAGTAGCAGAACAAGACTTTGTTCTTTGGCCTGTGCATTATTTTCTAACAAAAGCGGACACGAAAGAAGTTAAAAGAACTTTTTATAAAATTATCACCATCTGATTCTTCGGATGGTGATTTTTTTATGCTCTGTTGCATACGATTTTGTTTTATTTTGCCGTGGTGTGTTTTGTTTAACGCATTAAAATCCTATTTTCTACCTGTCTTAAAAACACAGGAGAAACAAAATGACAAAATCAATCAAAGGAACAGAAACCGAAAAAAATTTGCTTATTTCATTTGCTGGGGAAGGGCAAGCCCGCAATCGTTATACTTTTTGGGCTTCACAGGCGAAAAAAGAGGGCTTTATCCAAATATCCAACATTTTCACGTTGACGGCCAATCAAGAAAAAGAACACGCTGAACGCTTTTTTAAATTTTTGGAAGTGGGCGAAGTTAAGGTTGAAGTACCTTGTCCCGCCGGAATGATTCGTTCCACTTTGGAAAACTTACGCGAAGCGGTCAAAAACGAACATGAAGAAGGGGAAGTTTTATATCCCGCATTTGCTTTGCGTGCGGAAGAAGAGGGCTTTCCGGAAATTGCTGCCGTTTGGCGCGCTGTTTCAATTTCCGAACGCGGACACGAAAAACGGTATATGGAATTGGCCGACAATATCTTTGAAGGGAACGTGTTTAATCGTGTGCCGGCGGTTATTTGGCAATGCAGTAATTGCGGGTATATTACCATAGGTGAAGAACCACCCGAAAAATGCCCCAGTTGCGATCATGACAAGGGGTATTTTGAATTGATGATGCATAATTGGTGATTTGGCGTCCCTACGGGGATTCGAACCCCGGTTATTGCCGTGAGAGGGCAGTGTCCTAGGCCTCTAGACGATAGGGACTTATCCTAAAACTTCATCGGAGTTTATCATAAAACTTCATTTTTGACAAGAAAGATTTTGTTCGTTTTTTGCAAAAAAGACTTTGCTTCTTTTTCATTTTGGGCTAAATTAAAAGAATAAAGTCAAATAAAGGAGTAAAAAATGAATTCAAAAAATGAAGATCCCAGAGTAGATTTGTCTTGGAAAAGGTATTTGTTCCCGCCTATGCATAAAGAGGGGTTGCGCTTTGTCGGTATTTTTGCGGGTATGACGGCGTTGTTATTTTTAATGTCTTGTGCGGTCGGTTTGGTCGCACCGTTATTTGTTTTCGGATTACTTGCGACGATTTTCACATTTTACTTCTTCCGCAATCCAAATCGTGTTGTGCCACAAGGCGAAGGATTGATTATCGCCCCTGCTGATGGTATCGTCAGCAATATCAAGGAAGTTGTTCCACCTGCTGAAATCGATATGGGTGATGAACCATTGACACGTATCAGTATTTTTATGAGTGTATTCAATGTCCACGTTAATCGTATGCCTGTTTCCGGAAAGATTCACAAAATCAACTATCGTCCGGGAAAATTTTTGAACGTGGCGGATAAGGACAGCGAAGACAATGAACGCGAAGAATATTCTGCCATTATGGACAACGGAACAAAAGTCGGTTTTGTCCAGATTGCCGGTTTGGTTGCCAGACGTATAGTTTCTTTTGTTAAAGAAGGGGACGAATTAAAGGCCGGTGACAGATTTGGTTTAATTCGTTTCGGCAGTCGATTGGATGTTTTCTTGCCAAAGGGTGTCGCACCCAAAGTTGCTTTGGGACAAATCAGCATTGCCGGCGAAACCATTTTGGCCGATTTGAACGGAACACAAAAAGCTCTTGAAGGGGAGGATAAATAATGAAAAAGAACGTAAAACAAACAAAACAAGTGAAAAAACAAAGGCGTTTGGCTTCTGTGACAATGCCGGATTTGAAAGAAGTTGATATTCGTCCGATGTTTCCGAATATGGTGACAATGTCGGCATTGGCATGCGGTTTGTCATCTTTACAATTTGCTTTCTGGGGAAATTGGCAAATGGCGGTCGTTTGTATTGCTTTGGCCGGTTTCTTTGATGGTATGGACGGACGTGTTGCACGTTTGTTTAACGTATCTTCAAAATTCGGTGCTGAATTGGATTCTTTGTCCGATTTGGTCAGTTTTGGTGTTGCCCCGGGGTTCTTGCTTTATCGTTGGACAATGGATCAAGGTGCGATTGTTTTTGGTGACAAAGATCCTGCTGCCGTTGGTGTTCCTTGGATTTTTGCGTTGTTTTTGGCTTTGTGTTGTGCTTTGCGTTTGGC
>JAFYBU010000022.1 GCA_017540065.1 Alphaproteobacteria bacterium | reverse complement strand
CCGCATCTTTGATATCATCATAACCGCCAGCATAAATTTTAACCGGTTTAGCAAAGGAAACGCCATGACTGATATCCAAGGCTTCTCCTTCGGCTTTATTCTTATCAGAATCAATTAAGATGATTTCAGAAAAAAGTCCCGATTGCATCAAAGCAAAAGAACATGCTGCACCAACAAAGCCACAACCGACTACAACAACTTTTCTGATATTTGTACAATTTGAATTATTTTCTTCCATTTTCTTGTTACAAGTTTTCATACTTTCCTTTCTATTTGTTCTTGATTGCTAATCCATCATGGAAAGCTTGGCCGACGATATCGCCAATAATGCGATAACCATGGGTTGCGCTGTCATAGGAAATCAATTTTAACTTGCCTAAATCCACACGACCTTTATCATCCAAAGCGGATTCTTCGGCAACCACATTCACAACTTTACCAATCAGGCGATAATCGCCTTCGTCATCTTCCAATTTCAACATTTCGCATTCAATGGTGACAGGGTATTCCTCAATAACGGGCGCATCTACAAATTCTGACTTATGCGCATGGAAACCCGCCTTTTCAATTTTGTTAATGCCTTTGCCCGATTCAATGCCAAAGTAATCGGATTCGACCAATGTTTCTTTGGTTGCAAAAGCCACCGTAAAAGCTTTTTTAAGTTTCAAATTGTCGGTTGTTTTGTGATGAGCCAGAGAGATGATAATTTTATCCATATCACATTGTGTTCCCCAGGCGGCATTCATGGCATTGGGGACACCGTTTTCATCATAGGTTCCTATAATTAATACAGGCATTGGCGCCATAATCAAATCTTTTTTGATATTTTTTTTCATCTTTTCTCCTTTAAATCAATTCAGCTATTTTTATTTCAATATCTTTCATATCGGCCGTCGGTTCAAAACGTTCAACCACTTCGCCCTGACGATTAACCAAAAACTTGGTAAAGTTCCATTTGATATCCGGCTTTTTATCCCCATCTGGATCATTTTTTGCCAACATTTCTGCCAATAAAGCGGATAACTTATGTGCGCCAAATCCCGCAAATCCTTTTTGTGATTTAAGGTAGGTGTAAAGCGGCAATTCGTTTTCCCCATTGACATCAGATTTTTTCATCTGGGGGAACTGAGTCTTATAGTGCAATTGACATAACTGATGCACTTCTTCATCTGTTCCCGGTGTTTGATGCCCAAACTGATTGCAGGGAATATCCACCACTTCCAAGCCTTTGTCGTGATATTTTTCATAGATCTTTTCGATGGCTTCATATTGAGGCGTAAAGCCACATCCGGTTGCTGTGTTCACAATCAGTATCACTTTCCCCTTAAATTCCGAAAGGCTTAATTCACCATCTGTTTTGGGAACACTACAATCATAAATTGTCATTTTTTTCTCCTTATTTCATCTTAATTGCATTTAGCGGACAAACGATAGAACACAGCGAACAACCGACGCAACATTTTTTATCCAATTTAATATGGCCTTTGACCAAGGATAAACAACCATGTTCGGATTCACCGCATATCTTCACACACTTACCGCACTTACAACAAAGCGCGTCATCAATCACCGGATGAACTTTCTTCTTTTTGGGCAATTTTTCATGCGTGGATAATTGAGAAATGGCTTTGTTTTTTAATTCCTTTGGGCTCTTTAATTTTTTTGCTTTTAAGTAGTCCAATAGACCTTTTTTGAGCGCGTCAATAATGCCATAACCATTTACCATCACTTCGGTGCAAACCTGAACCACATCCGATCCAAGGGCAATATATTCGGCAGCATCTTTCCATGTGGAAATACCTCCCATTCCTAAAATGGGCAGCTTGCCCATTTGGCGTATTTGCGCGACACATTTAAGGCCAATTGGCTTCACCGCCATACCTGCATAGCCGCCATAGGTGGATTTACCATT
>JAFYBU010000021.1 GCA_017540065.1 Alphaproteobacteria bacterium | reverse complement strand
GCTGCTAAGGTTATCTTGGCGCAAAACAATGAACAAACGGCTGAACGCTTTACTAAGATGATCGGGTCAAAGACTATTGAAGTTAAAAGTACTTCCAAACAAGAAGGTTTGGGCGCGGGTATCAGTCAACAATTTTCTGCCAATGTGTCACGTTCTTTCCAACAATCCAACGTGGTTTCCGTGGCCAATATCATGAGCTTGGATATGTTAAAACAATACGTTTTGTTCCAAGGTTTTACGGATCATCCTATTTTGGCAGATGCACCGCGGTATTATTTGGATAAAACCTTTTTGAAAAGGACGCAAATTCCATGTGCGCCGTATGTTCCTGCATGGATTGTGGCGCGTCGTGAAAATCAACAACAACAGCAATCGGATTCAATTCCGGGATCGATGGAAATGGTCGCTGATGCCGGATTGACGGAATCTGTTGAACTGCCTTCTCAAACACAATCGCCTGACCAAGAACAACCAGAGCAGGAGGCTGAAAATACAGAATTTCCTCAGGAACCGCAAGTGCCGTGGAGCACCAATGAACCGCAACAGGAAGGGGTAGTTCCTGATGAAGAAGGAAGACATCTTGAAGGATAAATAAATGACAGAAGAACTGGACGGAAAGGATGTTTTTGATAATTGGGATCAATTGCTGCAAGCATCTGATGCCGGAAAGGAAATCCCTGCGGGTGATTTAGATTTGTCCGGTTTAATGGGAAAAGAAGAAAAAGGTCCGGATTATTGGGAAAATTTATTTCAAGAATCTAATTTCGGTGGAATGAACTTAATGGGGCTTTCTTATTTCCCTCTGACAATTCAAGAAGATGACTTTTTCAAAAAATATACGGCAGCCAAAAGGGTTTTTATGGCGGATATTTTGGCACATAACATCAATGATTTACGGTCGGCCGGTATTTCTGAAGAAAACATTTTTTACCTTTCCAAAGGGGTTTTGCCCGCCAATTGGACAATTCATTTGAAATACCCGCCCTTGTATGGCGGTTTGCCCGAACCTGATAATATGGTGATGATTCAATGTCAGCCGTTTCACGAATTGATTCATGATTTTATAAACAAACAAATTTTAACAAATGCGGGACTGGGGCATCCCAAAACGTTATACGTGCCGACACCAGTGGGTAAGGTTTATATTCCAGAAGGGGCGTGGACCGGCTCCGGCGGTAAGAAAAAGGCTGATCGTTCTGTGATGGCTGGGATGACTCAAGGGGCTTTGCAACAGCTTTCTCAAAAAGTAGGGGGGCGCTGATGGCAGGGACAATCAATACCGTTTTGAATAATATGTATCAAGCTTACGCCATGGTTTTTCCGCCGGTTTCGGTTATGGATATCCAAAGAACCTCAATTCAAATGGTGAAAAACGGGTTGGTTCAAATTCCGGCCGATTATGTGCAATTTTTGTCCGTGACGGACGGGTTAAATTGGAACGGCTTGGAACTGTTTTCCATCCATGAACATGAACGTAAAGATTGCGTTTTTCCGTGTATTCAATTAGTAACATACCAAGCCACGCAAAATTTGAAATCCTTGTTTCCCAGGACTTTGGTTTTGGGGTTTGCTCCGGAACATCTGATTTTATACGAAGCCACAAAAAAAGAATATGTTATTGTAGACAGATATACTTATGCCCCGGTGGTAAAACTTCCGCGATTTGCAGATATTCTCTATTTTTATTGGGATGCCTTTTCCAAAGCATCATAAGTACGTCGAATTTCCTTCATATCTTGCCACATCAACCATTTGGGTGATCCGACAGCCTTGGATTGGTTACGCAACAAATAAGACGGGTGAAAAATGGGCATCATTTTTGCACCAAAGGGCCCATCAAACCAACGTCCGCGTAATTTGGAAATACCTTCTTTTGTGTCCATAAAACTGGTTAAAGCCACTTTGCCACACAACAAAATAATTTTGGGTCTTAAAACAGACAATTGTTTATCCAAATAATTACGGCAGGCCAACTTTTCTTCCGGTAAAGGGTCGCGATTGTTGGGGGGACGACATTTGATGGTATTGCAAATATAGATATTTTCTTTGCGTGAAAAACCGACCGATTCCAAAATTTTATCTAATAATTGACCTGCACGTCCCACAAAAGGTTCACCTGTCATATCTTCATTAAAGCCGGGTGCTTCCCCGATTAAAACGATTTTATTGTTCGGAACCCCGCCGGAAAAAACAACTTTCGTGCGCGTTGCTGACAAAGGACAGCGCTGGCAATTCAAACATTCGGATTTTATTTTTTCCAATTCTTCAAACATAAAAACATGATACACATTTATACCCCCTCTGTCAAGGATGTTTTTTTCTTGCTTTTTTAAAAAAACTATGCTAAAAAACGTTGATAACAAAAGGAGTTTTTATGAAAAAATTCGGTCTTTTCAGCTTACTGACATTGCTAGCTACTTCTGTTAAAGCCAATCCTGCCTGTACAACTTTATGTCCTTTAGTTTTGGGAGCTTCTTTGGGAATTGCCCGTAAATTAGGGGTAAAAGATGAAGTTGTCGGGGTATTGTTCGGGGCATTATTGGCGGTGATCGGATACTGGTTAATTCGCTTTTTTGAAAAAAGAAATTGGAATTTCAAAGGCCGTAATTTTGTGTTGATGTGTTTGTCGTTGGTTTCTGTCGGATTTATTTACATAAATACTCTGGAATACAAACCAATGTTACATTGGAATTTATTGTATATAGATTCGTTTTTGTTGGCTTGTCTTTGTGGGGCTGTTGCCCATATTTTTGGAGTTCATTTATATGCTTGGTTGAAAGAAAAAAACGGTGGTCATGCACATTTCCCGTTTGAAAAAGTTTTGATTCCCATTTTGTGTGATATTTTAATGTGCTATTTATTCTGGGGAACAAGCTTGTGTGATTGCCAAGAAGTTATTATTTTGAATTAAAGGAGAAAAAATGATGCAAAAAAAAGCAGAATCTGTTAAAGAATTCGTGGAACGTATTGATGCGGCAAAGAAAAAGAACCCAAAAGATTTGTCGTCCGATCAAGATTTGACAATTGCGATTATGAATCTGATTTCTATCGAGGAACATTTGATTTTTTCGGGGGCTAAAACAGGTAAAAGCAGCTTCTATGATTTAGTACAGGAAGTGCGTGAATTACGTAAAAACCTGATGTTAAAAATTATTCCCAGTTATGAAGGGGAAGTATGGTGTATTTCCAAACACCTGTTGGCATCCAGTATGCGTCTGATGGAAGTGGGAACAAAACAACAATCCATGGGGAGAAAGGAAGAAGCATATCAATTGTTTAATCAGGCCTATGAATTGTATTGTTTGTTTTGGGGATTGAATATGAATTTGGTGAACATTGACGGGGCCGAATGGAAAGAAGATTCTTTAGAAAAAGTGCAAGAAGAAGTCAAACAAATCAAAGCATCTGTCATCCCTGTGCAAGAAGAAAAGGTCGCAGATAATTCTATGTTCGGTAAATTGAAATCCGTTATTCGTAAGGCCGTTGATTGTTGTATTGAGTAAGTTTGAAGGCCAAAGGGGGGAGAAATGGCTGTTGAAACTTTTGCATTAATACTGGATAAAAAGGGTGGGGCTAAAAAAGTTCCTTTGCGGAAAATTTTTCTTACGGAAAGAAATCCGCAATGGATTCATTTGGATTCCAACGATTCTGAAAATGTTTCTTGGTTGCAAAAACGAAAAGTAAGTCCTGTCATTTTGGAACATTTACAAAGTGTTGAATCAACCCCCAGGTGTATTCGGCACAGGAACGGTTTGTTGGTGGCTTTGCGCGGGTTAAATGTAAACAAAGATGCGGATGATGATATGGTTGCTGTCCATATTTGGATATCCAAAAATCGCCTGGTTACAATGGCCAGTCAACCTGTGGCGGCTGTAGAAGAATTGGTAGAGTTGTTCCGGCGAAAAAGAGGACCTAAAACAACGGGGACTTGCTTGGTTCAATTGGCTCAGTTAATGGTTAAGAAAATCAAGGCATCTTTGGCGGATATTGCAGAACAGGCGGATGATTTGGAAGATTTGGTTATTGAAGGACAGGGGATCCGTCAAGATAAAAAATTACGTGAAGATATTTCTCATTTGCGTCATTTAATTGTCAGTTTTCGGCGGTTTTTGGCACCTCAGCAAGAAATTATGCAGGCATTGGAAAAAAATCACATTCCTTTGTTTTCGGAAGAAGATAAATCACATTGGCATACCCTGGCACATGATTTGGCGACCGCAGTGGAAAAATTAAATTTTGCACGCGATCATTCGGCCGTTACCCAAGATCAATTGGATGCAAAAACAAATACGAATATCAGCCAGATTATGTATTTGATGAGTATGATTATGGTTATTTTTACGCCACTTTCTTTTATCACGGGATTGTTGGGCGCTAATATTGGTGGAATTCCTTTTGGTGAAAATCCCTATGGTTTTTTGTGGATTTGCTTGGTTTTAATCGGTGTTTTGATTTGTCAGATCAGCATAATAAAAAAAATGCACTGGTTTTAAGAAATGCTTGACAAAAAATAGAAAAAAGAATATAATACGCGCCGGACAGCAGAAGGACTTGCCAGTGTAATACTCCTCAACACATACTGCAAGAAAGGATTTCTCCCCCTCTTTCTTCTGTCCCCTTTTTTATATACCGGAACGTATCAGATTAAACAAAATTTCTTCATTTTTTCGTAATTTGTCCACTAAATCACGGTGGGCATTATAGAAGTCATCTCCCTTGGCAAAGATGGCAAGCGCCGTGGCATCCAAAGGATTATAGGCACATCCTTTTGCCAAATTTCTGAAATACAATTCTTCAAAATTCGGGACGCACCTTAAATGCCAAGCGTTTAAGGTATTTGGAATATTGTAGCGCCCCATTTGTCCCGTCCAACTGGTAAAAAAGGCCTGGACGCGTTTGGCGGGACACAACATCAATTCGCCCCATTTCATACGAATCAATTGTTCTGTGGACTTTAAGGAATCGTTATAATTAAAACGTAAATGCTCCGCCATGTTTGTTGCATGCGCATAACGCATGGCGTCATTCATTTGACCGAAAAATTCTTGAATGGACGGCGTATCATGCGTATCCAATGCAGCGACATCTTGAGGTTTTGCCTGCATTAAGTGGTAAAGATGATTCTTGTCGTGAATGTTCACAAACTGCGTAACCAACATACGATTCAAACCGAATTTATTTAATATTTTATCCATTTCCGGCGGACGGATACCGATATCTTCCAAATACAATTCTTCCGCACGCATACCATATTTTTTTGCGGCGGGTAATAAAATTTTTTCTGTGACTGCTGCAAAATCCGCCAATCTTTTTTTATAATACTTTTTCAACAGGGGATGCTTTGGTGAAGAATATAAACGCCCCGGTTTAATTTTCGGATTGTCGGATAATAAATAAGGATTTATAAAAGCGATAAAATGGTCTATACGCAAGCCTCCTTTTGCGCGTCGCATGGCGTTTTCCAACAATTCTTTCCATATTTTTCCCGCCGGTCCCAAAGACCCGTCTTTATTGAATAAAAACTCCGGCTTGAATACGGGGAATCCCCATCGTTGCGGTTCATTCGAAAAATCATCAGGCGGCGCCCCCAAAGCCATTTCTTTTAAAAACAAATCGGGGTATTTTTCTTGAATTTCCGCAGGAATTAAAACTTGCAAATCACCAATGTAAGAAAATAAACAATGTTCGGCATATTCTTCTGCCAAATGTGTACTGAAAACGGGAAGCGGTAAGCGAGATTTTTTCGCCTGACGTGCTTCTTCCAACAGGGTATGAAAATCACTTTCTACCTGATCAAAATTAATGTAGTCTGATTTTTTTGGGGTAGCATAAATTTTTTCTAATGTTTTTGCACGCACCAAACCGCGTTGGACCAAACTTTCAGGGGGAATAAAAAAAGGATTATCTGCCAAATCGGACATATAGGGGGAATGGCCCGTGATTCCATTAGTTCGGCCACCCGGTCCCAATTGGATTTTATGAACGGCAGTTCCCCAAAATCCCCAAATTCGTTCGGCTCCTTTTCCGTATGGAGAACCGATCCCGACGTTTTCGGTTTCACTGATGGCGGGCATACACGGCCCCGGCATCCCCATAGTTACTTCTTTGCCTAAAACACGATAAGCTTCATGAATCAAAGGATCCAGACTTTTCCAAAAAGAAATGATTTCTTTGATATTCCCCATATTTTCTCCCTTTTTCAGAGTATCGTATTCAAAAGGTAAATGCAACTTTTTTCTTGATTTCACCCGAACATTTTCTTAAAATAAATCAAAAAGGGAAAAAATGATTAAAAAGATTTTATTATTGGGAATCCTTTTTATTATCGCGTGGGAAATTATTGCTCTTGGGGAAAAAGAACCAGTTAAAATGATGTCGTATGCTTCTGGAAAACGTGAAAAACCTGTCAAACATTTGGTGATTCATTCTTTTGAAAATTCACCGAAAGAAATGTTGAATATTTTATCTCAATATGGGCTGTCCGTTCATTATTTGATTGAAGCTAACGGAAAAGTTCATCGGTTGGTTCCCGAAAAAAATGTGGCATGGCATGCGGGTCCCAGTTTTTGGGCAGGGGATACAGGGCTTAATTGGACTTCAATAGGAATTGAATTGGCCCATCCTCAATTTGGCCAAACGGATTACCCCCAAAAACAAATAAATATCTTGAAAAAGTTGGTAAAATCCATCATTAAACGGTATCATATTCGTCCCGAAAACATTGTGGCGCACAGCGATATTGCACCGGAAGCTAAAATGGATCCCGGACGCGGATTTCCGTGGAAACAATTGGCGGACGAAGGAATAGGCCTTTGGTATGATTCAAAAGATACGAACAAAATGTCAAACTTAACGGTATCCGAATTGCTTTCAACAATCGGGTATTCTGTGAAAGGACGGGCATTAGAGGCCTCATCGTGGGCTTTCCGACAACGTTTTATGCCGGAAGTTGTTCCTTATGATGATAAAATAGCCGAACGGGGGGAAGCCATGTTCCAGGCACGGCAAAAAGCGGCATCACTTTCCCCTGCCGAACGGGAAAAATTTTTATCTGTAACGCCGGCTATTTATCCGCCGAATGACGGGACTTATCTAACGGATCCGGATTTTATAAAAGTATTGCGTGCGGTGGCATACCAATATAAAAAAGCGAGGAAAAAATGAAACTTGTCACTTTTCAATCATTGAAGGTGTTTAATGAATTAAAAGAAAAAGGAATTTTGAAAGTTCCCCCAAAAACGGTTGACCTGATTGACTTGAAAAAATATGGAATTCCTTATGGTTTTATGGTGCAAAAAATGAAACAAAAAATCCCCCCTTCGGCAGATGAAAAATATCCTTTATGGGCCTGGGCAAAATGTGGTGGCTTTGTTGCACCACGAAAACGAAAAAATTTATTGCACCGCAAACAAGAACCGAAAGTTAAAATCACGTTTTTAAAACCGGATAAAGAAGTGTTCCGTTCTGATTATATGGCTTACAGTTTTATTTTAAGCGGTCAGATTGTTCCGCGTACCCAAAAAGAATATGCTTTATTTTTGAAGGAAATGAAAAATTTGGGTGTTGCGTTGGATGAATTAAAAGGGGCGGCCAGAAAGGAAAAAATACGGTCCAAGGTGAAACAGTTATTTCCTGAAATTCAAGCAACCTGGCCCCGCATTTTTAATTTGAAATCCAATGTGCATCAAGCGTGTGTTTGGAACATCAAATGGGAAGAAGTAGAAAAAGCAGAGCTGTGTGATAATCCCCGCTATTTATATAATTCAATGAATCCTTTGCGGGCAGACGGTACGCGACCGGATTGGAAAAAAAGATATTTGAAATTTATTCGTTAACGTTTGTTTTGCTTGTCAGGAGAAACGGAATTACCTTTGTGTGCACAAATTTTAACTGGTTCGCGGTTCAAATATCCGTTAAACGCATTGACGGCAATAACCACGGCAATGTGATGTTGAGCGGGATAGTTTGATTCGGGCAAATCGCCGGTCAATAATTTTTTCAACGGTTCAAAACGATAAGGATTCGTGTCAAAACCGTCTAAAAAAGGTTCTGAAAAAAGCCCTTTGTGTTTTTCAACTTCCTTTGCCGGTGTCATAAAGCTGGGGTGGAAACCATATTTGACAGGGGCAAAACAATGTAAAGGTAACCGATCTGTTTTATCTTCGGTTGCTGTCGCATCAACGGGGTTGATTGTCAGATTTGGCATAAAAATGTTTTCTTCATTAACAGTGGTTTGGTGAATATCTTCTGCAAAATCTGCTTCTGAAGTTGCATATTTTTGAAATGCCTGTGGATTGTGATGAAACAAATAACAACCGCGCGCCAATATTTCTGTTCCTTTTCTGAAAGAACGTGTGGCATAAAACATCACCTGATTCATTTCTTTTTTATCAAGTTTTTGTTGCGTTTGAAAATCAACGATACGATTGAATAATGTTTGGGGAAGCCCCACATCATCTGACAGTGCCGTTTTTACTTTTTCCCAAAAAGTGTCGGGCTTTCTTTCCTGTTTCCATAATGTTTCTAAAAGCTCTTGACCTAAAACAGAAGCCTTTTCTTCTGCTCCTTTGTCCTTTTCCGGATGAGCCGTTAATTCTTCGGCCAAAACAAACTGCATTAACGGATTGAACGGTTTTGTCATTTATGAATCCCTTTGTAAAGTGTGAACAGAAGGAACTTTTTGAAAAGAATTGTGCGCAATCGGATCAAAATCCATCTTATACCATTGAAGCGCTTGAGTATAATTTGTTCGGCGATTTTGGAAATTTTTTCCGCCGGGTGTTTCGATCCATTCCAAATATGGTTTCATGTACTGCATATTTTCCGGATTAAACTTTTTCAAGGCGGGTGCCGTCATTAAAAGAAGCCATTTTTCAAATTCTTCATCATTACAGATCAATCCGGGATGGGATAAATTGTTGTCAGCCAAGGAAAATCCGTTTTGTTTGGCCAGATAACAAAATCTGAAAATCATTTCATCCCCTTTTTCCAAAGCATCAGTTAAAATACCAACCGGTTTTTTCATATTGGCCGGTCTGTCAAAATGTTTCAAGTACCGGTGCATGGAAGTGGCAGATGCATTTTCCGACATTAACAAGTGTTTCATAATAGTCGCGGCGGTTTCCACATCTGTCATTAAATTGTTTAAATCTTCCTTGCTCGCAAATTCTTTTTCCTGACATTTTTTTTCAACTTGACTTCCGAATTGCCACTTCATAATGGGGGGCAGAATATCAAAACGGTTTTGCAGTGTCGTTTGTGTCATAAAGACCTCCTTTAATCAGTCGTGTTGACGATTTGGATGAACTGTTCTTCTTATCAAATCACATTGTTGTTCAATAGCTTGATGGTAACCGTTTATCGGATTTATGGCCAAAAATGCATCTTCTGGAACGCCCATCAACTTTGCTTGTCCGAAAGGTATTTTTATTTTTCGAGCCCAATGTGTTCCCAAAATAATGGCTTGATTTTTATCATAAAAATCAGTCCCTTATTCCATTGAGATATAATTATTTTTGCCATCATTTGCACGCAATACGACTTGCCATACATCTGAAGGAATTTTATGTTTTGAAGTGAGCTCAACGGAATACAGATAATTAATGATATTGGAAATGTTTTTGGCATCATTCGGTGAAACTTTCCAATGTTCGGCTAATTCTTCATTCGTCATCAATAACTCCTTCCGGAAAACAAAAGGCATTATAACAAAAAAAGACTTTTTTGTCAAGTTTGTTTACCCCAAAACACCCTCGGATATTTGGGAATATAATCGTTAAAGATTATTTTTTATTCGGATTTAGCGGCCTTTAACGCATTCAACACATTAACAGTGGCTGTAATCGCTTCTTCGGAAAGGCCTGTTTTTTCCAAAGCCAATTGTTTCAAACAGGCTGTTGAAATGTTTTGAGCCAATGTTTTAACGGGTGTTGTAAAAGCAGATCCGTCTTGAATGGCGGCATTTGCTTTGGCCGTCAAACAAACGTTCAATGCCGTGTTAGAGGTGTTGGCTGTTTGTGAAGCACACCCTGCTATTAATAATAATGTTGCTAAAATTGTTGTTCTTTTTAACATGCTTTTCCTTTCGTTATATTATTTTTTTGTTTCTGAGTATTTAAAGTTTTTTGCCTTGGTATTCAATTCATCTATCAAAGCCTGAATAGATCCTTGATGTTGTTGCAAAAAGGCAGTGTATTCGTTGCGATAGCTCATCACCATGGACACATCTTCTACCACAATATCCACAATTTTATAGCTTCCGTCTTTTTGACGCAACCGCCAAATGACTTCAATGGGGGGATTATCATTGATTTTACTGTCCACATAAATTTGATTTTTTTGCGGCGCATTACGTGTTCCTTGGAACACGATATCTTGCCCCTGGTATAACCCGAATCTGTCTGTCCATGTCTTTGTGGTCAAATCGGTAAAGGCCTTGATAAAATCGTTCTTTTCCTGATCGGAAGCTTTTTTCCAATAAATACCCAACACCATTTGAGAAATGTTTTTCAAATCCAAATTGGTTGTGAATTTTTCACTGAAAAAGGCTTCACGTTCGGTTGTTGTTTTGGCCGACAAAATACCTTCCTCAATGATTTCTTTGGCCAATTTATCCATAAATTCTATGGCAGGATCCGCACACAAAGCGGGAACAGCCCATAAAGCACATATCAAGGTTAAAATAATTTTTTTCATTCGTCCTCCTCTTCAATTTCAAAGTCAAATTCATAACTGCTGGCGGCTTGTTTATCTTCGGGCAAAACTTTGTTAATTTTCTTTTGCCGGTTTTGACGATACATTGTGCGCATTGCTGCATAATAATCAGTGGATGATCTTTCCAAATTATCCAACAATTCTAATGCCTTTTCACGTTTAACAAATCCTTCGGTGGCTGTCATTCCGTAAACCAAAATAGGTTCCTTGCTTAAACGCCAATCCAACGGGTTTGTAAAGGCATCCACCCCATACCCGATGGCATCACGCGGGTTGGATGGTCCGATTAAAGGTAACATCAAAAACGGACCTTCGTTGCGCCATCCCCATTTAGCCAACGTTTGACCGAAATCATTATCCGGTGCGGGGATGTTCATTTCACTGGCCACATCAAACAAGCCCAAACATCCGAAAGTTAAGTTGACGCCCGTTCTTTCCAAAACATAGAAAGCATCCTTTATGTTTCCTTGTAACAGGGCGTTTAAGAAGTAGGCCGGTTGTTTTAATGTAACGAACAAATTAATAACACTTGTCCTGATGAATTCCGGAACTAACCAACGAT
>JAFYBU010000020.1 GCA_017540065.1 Alphaproteobacteria bacterium | reverse complement strand
TTATCGCGCACCGCACCATTCTGCCTCTACACCAGCCATGGTCGGCGGAGGGTTACGAGCAAAACCAGGCGAAATTTCTTTGGCACACAGGGGTGTTTTATTTTTGGATGAATTGCCGGAATTTTCTCGTCAAACTTTGGAAGCATTACGACAACCGTTGGAAACAGGCGTTGTATCCGTAGCCAGAGCAAATTCTCATGTATCCTATCCTGCCCGTTTTCAGTTAATTACAGCCATGAATCCTTGCCGTTGCGGTTATTTAGGCGTTCCCGGTCGGTCGTGTTCCCGTGCGCCCAAATGCGCCGAAGAATACCAAGCGAAAATTTCCGGACCAATGTTAGATCGTATTGATTTACAAATCGAAGTTCCTTTATTATCACCGTGGACTTTGGGGAGCTTGGGCCCAGCAGAAAGTTCTGCCGATATTTTAGAACGTGTTAAAAAAGCCCGTGCGTTCCAAGCAAAACGACAAAATCGTTTGAACGCAGAAATTGATGGCACAGAATTGGAACAACTTTCCAATTTAAGCGCAGAAGCACGTCAACTTTTAATTCAATCAGCCGAAAAAAGCCAGCTGTCCGGACGCGGATTTCACCGCATGATTCGGGTAGCACGAACCATTGCAGATATGGCTTTTTCGGAAAACATTTTACCGGAACATATTACAGAAGCGTTCGCCTTTCGGCGTCCTGAAAGGAAAGGATAATGGATTTTATGGAAATTTTGCTTTCCCCTATTTGCGGTGCAATCGGTATGGGTATCGCCGTTTTATATCATTTAATACGTACCAAGCAAATACGCCGTAATTTATCTATTCAATTAGGGTTATTGCATAACAGCCCTGTCGGTTTGGTTTATGTCCAAAAAAATCGTGTCCTTGTCAATAAAACTTTTTGTTTGTTGTTGGACGTAAAACGCCCCAGCAGATGGGAAAGTTTTTTGGAATTGTTTCCGACAGAAATTCAAACCGTTTTAGTGGAGAAATGTACACAATTAAAGAATGATAAAAGTCCTTTTGAAGAAACAATCTTTTTTCAAAAACGTGCTTTTCGTGTGCGTGGACAAATGCAGGAAAATGAAGCCTTTGTGTTGTGGTGGACCGATATGACTGCCCCCAGAACAAAAGTTTTGAAAGAAACACATAAAAATAAAGTTTTATCCGAACAAAAAAATTTATTGGAAAACGCGTGGGAGGCCTTTCCTTTACCCGTATTTATTCGCGGAAAAGGAGAAAAAGCTTTGTTTGCCAATCAAGCTGTCGGAAAAGATGCAAAAACGTTAAATGCTTTGCATTGGGTAAGTTTGCCTTTTTCCGTTGACAGCAAGACATTTACTTTAACATATGGACAAGAAACACATACGGAAGAAGAATTACAGTCTTTAATTCGAGAAGTTTCAGGCGCTCATCAACGGTTGTGCCAAGAATTACCTTGCGCAATATGTTTATTCGGTGCGGGCGGGCAAATGCTCAGTTGTTCCCATGCTTTTGCCGATTTATGGCACTTGGATGAAAAGTGGGTTAAAAGTAAACCTTCTTATGAAGATTTTTGGGATACCGTTCAGGAAAAAGGGTTAATGAATCGCGTGATGGATTTTGCGCAATATAAAAAACAACAACATAATCAGTTTGCTTCTTTATCGGAAACACAAGAAGTTTTTCTGTATTTACCAAACGGAAAAATTATTCGTCGTTTGATGATTCCGTTTGCTTCCGGCGGCGTTATTTTCTTGGATGAAGATAAAACAGTTTAAGCGCGTTTCAAATATTCTTGAACTAACTGATCCGTATCGGTGATTTCCTTTGACAATCTTTCGGTCAATAACACGTTCTTAGATCCTGAGGAATAAATTTTAAGGTAAGGACCAAGTCCGGATAAATCCACATCCAAAATAACTGATTCATGTTCATCATTATCATACTTCACCAAAATGGCGTATTTACTTTCAATAAATTCCTTGTCCAAAACAAAATTCAGTTCTCTGGGTGTTAAGCCCCATGAATCATAGTCAGAAGGATTTGCGCCGCCGTTTTTGAAAAAGATACGTGTCTTACATTGTCCCCGAACAACATCCCCCATTCCGATTTTTTCCAATAAACTGGGCTGCTGGAACGCGCACAAATAAACTTGTCTTTTCTTACGTCCTTCTTGTAAACCTCTGATAAAACTGTCGCGGAACATCTCGTTTTCCAACATAGGTGCCGTTTCGTCGATCATAACCATTGTTGGTGTTCCTTTTACGGTCGCCAAACTTTGAATTCTGTGCATGACGTAACTGATCACCGCTGGAGCCAACGTCGCATTTTCTTTATCATCAAAAATTTGTGTAAAATCAAATCCCATGTAACGGGAATTCACATCCAAATTATCTGTCGGTGAATTAAAAATGCGCCCATATTGATCCGGATCAATCCACCGATTGAGTTCCCGACGCATATAACCGTTAGGGGCAAAACAGGATTTATAAAGATTTTTCAAAAGACGTTGTTCTTGGGGCAGATATTCAAAAGCAGTTGTCACGGCACGCGCAATTTCGGCTTCGGAAACCGCATCTTTTCCACCAGTGATATTCCCCAACCAAGACTTCAAAAACGAGCGCGTCTGTGGCGTATCTGGAATGGCAAAAGGATTCAAAGAAACTGATTCTTCCCCGCCATCAAATCTGACATAAGGGGCTCCAATTAAATCTGCAAACACTTTTGCACCGTTATTACGATCGAAAAAGTAAACATTCAAATCGGAAATACGCAATGCCTGACCGGCAATAAAGCTGAAAAATGTTGTTTTACCTCGTCCCGTCGGACCGATTAAAACCGTGTGCCCCACAGCATATTCATCTTCCGTTATGTGAAATTGGAAGGCATAAGGTGTCCCCGTAATGGTGCGGAACCAGCTGAGAGGAACAGGTCCCCAGTCGGATGTCATACGCCCCTCGGGTGCTTTGTCAATTAAACCGGCGCATGCCACAACGCGTGATAAATAAAGATAGGTTCTGGGGTATACTTCATAGGTCGGGAATTGGCTGAAAAGGACTGCCTGAGCAGACCAACCATCCCGGACAGGCGTAACATTATATAGGCGGCATAAACGTTCTACTTCTTCAATACCGAATTTGACTTCTTCTTCCGTTTCCCCAAAAACAATTATGCTTTGCGCATATTCACTCAGAGTTTGTGCATCTGCATCGTTGGCATCCAATTGTTCCAAAGCTATTCCATATTGTTCCATCACAGATTGAGAAAAGGTCGTTAAATAAGCCATCTTTCTTTGTTGCATTAACAAAGCGGTTGCCTTTACTTTCGGAACAGGTTTTATGTTATGCAATAAGGTCAGTTCAATATCCAAACTTAAAAAATCAGCGATCATTTGTTCGTCCATAAAATCACCCGGACGGCGTATTCCCATTGTCGCAGCCAATTTTTCTTTTTCCCCATTGAAAAAGCGAATAATACCTTCATCCCCGGTAAAGTGGACATAATCGGCTGTCAACAAATCGTTTAAGTATTCCCCTTTTTCCGCATGGACCATCGGTT
>JAFYBU010000019.1 GCA_017540065.1 Alphaproteobacteria bacterium | reverse complement strand
CTACCAACTGAGCTACTCCGCCAGTGGTCTGTATAATAGCCGTTTTTGAAACAAATGTCAACAAAAAACTTGATTTTTTGCAAAAAATATGCTATTAATCCGTCATCTATTTCGTCAATTCAAACAAGGAGTGCGTATGGCAGAAGTCTTTTTTCAAGGTCCTTTCGGACGGTTAGAAGGACGTTTTTTTCAATCCGAAAACCCCAAGGCACCTTGCGTTTTAGTATTGCCCCCTAACCCCGCTCAAGGCGGAACAATGAATAACAAAGTTACCTATGCCATTTTTCAAACATTTGTATCATTGGGTTTTTCGGCATTACGTTTGAATTATCATGGTGTGGGACATTCCCAAGGAACAATTGACGGAACAGGTGCCGGCGAATTATTGGATGCTATCGCGGCTTTGGATTGGTTGCAATCTCGTGACGAAGATTCCACAAAATGTTGGATTACCGGATATTCCTTTGGGGCATGGATTTCCGCCCAAGTTTTGATGAGACGTCCGGAAATTCAAGGATTTGTTTTCGTAACACCGCCCACTAATTTGTATGATTTCACGTTTTTATCCCCCTGCCCTTCATCCGGCGTCATTATTCAAGGGGAACGCGATCCAATTGTAGATGAAAAAACAGTCGCCTTATTGGCAGAACAGTTGGATTTAACAGAAAACATTAATATCGATTATCGCGTCTTAGCCGATACAGACCATTTTTACACAAATTCATTAAAAGCATTGCATGATGCAATTATTGAAGCAATTCCAAACTTGAAATTGAAAAAGACAAAATTGGGAAAGAAATTTGCAAAAGCAATTATTCCCAATGATGATTATTAACGCTTTTCACATTTGTAAAAAGCTGTTGACGGATTCACAAAACGACACGAAAACCAATCGGTTTCCGAATAAACGGCATGACGGTTTGTTTTTTGACATTCTTCTTCTGCCAATTGTTCCACAAGCTTTTTATCAGACCACAAAGGGTTATAACAAACAGCCGGCTTGTCCGGTGTAGATTGGCCACGCATTTTAACTTCCCCAGCTTCACGATGCGAATCAACAAAAGGTGTAAATTGTTCGCACGCAACCAAAAAAGTTCCCAAGAAAATAATAAAAATCTTTTTCATTTATCTAAATGCACCACACGTTGAGGGAAAGGAATTTCAATGTTATTTTTTTGAAATTCATCCCAAATAGAAAACATTAAAGCACTGCGCGCCGCAATACCGTCTGTCACTTTTTCAATAATAACGCGCACAATAAAATTAACACTGGAGTCAGCAAACTCTGTCATCAAAACAGTCGGCGTTTCAGACTTTTTAGCATAAGGAGATTCTTCTGCACATTTGCGTAAAATTTGTTCGACTAAACGCATATCCGAATTATAAGAAACGCCGACAGAAATTTCCACACGACCGTTTTTCTGTCTGGTCACATTAACAACGTCCCCTGACAAAATCGTTGCATTCGGAATTAACACGGAACATTTATCAAATGTTTCCAATTCGGTTGCACGAATACGAATATTTTTAACGATTCCTTCTTGCCCATTAACCCGAATCCAATCTCCGACAGAAATAGGACGTTCAAACAAAATTAAAAGACCGGAAACAAAATTATTAACTATCGTTTGTAAACCAAAGCCGATACCGACAGATAAAGCACCAAAGATAATAGCCAGGTTTTGAAGGTTCACCCCCATCAAAGATAAACCGCCCCACAATCCAATGACCCAACCAACATAGCCCAGCAACTTTATCATGGAGTAATAAACGCTTTTGTTTTCTTGAGGGTGAAGCTGTAACCATTTCAAAATCAAATTACGCAACAAACGGAAAAGATAAAGGACAACCGTCAGAAAAATAATGGCCTGAAAAATATCACCTAAATTGATTTTTGGAATTGTTACGCCGCTGAAAAGTTTCTTTGTTACATGAGGATACTTCCAAGAATACACAATTCCCGTAAAAACAATAATCCACAACGCCAGTTGAACCAACCAACGCCACCAATGTTTTTTAGAAACGTCTGTTTCTTTTTTAGTCATCCTCTCCCCCTTTTAAGCTGTTACTTTTTCAATAGTTCCTTGTAAAATAGATTCTAATTGAACAGCGGCTTCTTTTTCTGTAATTTTTTGAACAACCGCATATTCCGGAGCCAATCTGGAAAACGCCTTTTCAAATAATTGGCGTTCGCTGTATGTTTGGTTTGCCAAAGCAGGATCACGATACAAATCACGAACAACTTCAGCCAACGCAATCGGATTACCAGAGCTGATTTTTGCCGTATATTCGGCTGAACGTTTTGCCCATGGAAGCCGTTTTGTCTTCGGTTTTTCCGAAAGAGTTGAAACAACCGATTCCATCACTGCAGGTGTAGCAACCGCCCTCAACCCTTTATTCATTGCATCATTGGAAGGAATACGCATTGTTAATTTGTCTTTTGTAAATTGGATTGCAATCAGATCGACATCTTGTCCACCGACCGAGGCTGTTTGTCGCTCACTCACTTGGCCCACCCCATGCGCAGGATAAACAACAAAATCGCCAGGATTAAAAGTATAGTCTTTGCTCATTTATATCCTTTCATTTTGTTTT
>JAFYBU010000018.1 GCA_017540065.1 Alphaproteobacteria bacterium | reverse complement strand
TAAGCATAGCGCAGAATTTTGACGTGTTCCAGTCCTGGGATAGAGTGAATGAAAGCTTCTTGGACATCTTTGGGGACGCTGGTCGAAATACCATTGGGATAGATGCTGTTCCCGTCACGCGTTTCAGGCTCCAAGAAAATATGGTGACTGTCACGCCCCTTAAAACGAACTAATTTTGTTTCAATACTGGGACAATAACGTGGCCCCACAGATTGAATTTGTCCGTCAAATAAAGGAGCTCTGTCTAAATTATCTAAAATAATTTTATGCGTTTCAGGGGTTGTATGTGTAATCCAACAAGGAATCTGATCAGGCGTAAAATCTTTTGTCATGAAAGAAAAAGGTTTGGGCGGATTATCACCATCTTGACGTGTGCATTTTGACCAATCAATTGTACCTTTATCCAAACGCGCAGGAGTCCCCGTTTTCAAACGTCCTAAAGTTAAGCCTAACTTTTTGAGAGCCGGCGTAATACCATAACAAGCCGGTTCTCCAAAACGTCCACCTTTTGTTTGCTCTGTCCCGATATGCATAACACCGTTCAGGAAAGTGCCTGTTGTCAAAACAACACATTTGGCATAAAGGGGTTTACCATTTACCACAACGCCCACAACCTTGTTATCAGCTACAATCAAATCTTCGGCGGAACCTTCCTTAAGTGTCAAATTCGGATAGTGTTTCAATTCGGCCTGCATATATTTCATATAAAGTGTTTTATCAGCTTGCGCACGTGGTCCTTGAACAGCAGGACCTTTGCTGGCATTCAGCATACGAAATTGAAGACCTGCTTTATCAATAATGCGCCCCATCACACCATCCAGCGCGTCAATTTCACGTACCAATGTCCCTTTACCGAGTCCACCTATTGCGGGGTTACAAGACATATCCCCGATAGTTTTGATATGATGTGTAACAAGCAAGGCTTTAGCACCTACACGTGCGGCGGCCGTGGCTGCTTCACACCCAGCATGTCCTCCCCCAACAACAATCACATCATATTTTTTCATTTTATTTTCCTATACAAAAATCACGGAAGATGACATCCAAAAGTTCATCTACTTCCACGCGCCCAGTAATACGTCCAAGAGCACGAGCAGCCAAGCGCAAATCTTCTGTCTTAAGTTCCAATGCAGGAGCATCCAATGCTGATTGCAAATGTGTAACGCATTCCGTTAAGGCTACACGATAGCGTTCACGTGTAATGGCAGCCCCGCCCGAAAAAGAGTCTGATAAAATTTGTTTAATTTCATTCCAAAGAGTAGCAATTCCTGCCCCAGTTTTAGCAGAAATAAAATGTTCTTTTGTCGTTGTTTTTTTATTTGATAAATCTGATTTATTCCAAAGAGTTATGATTCGTTTCTTATTCAAAGCTTTAGGAAGTTTTTTGGCCTTTGGATAGTCCGTGGCATCTTGAATATCCAAAATCAGATCAGCTTGTTCGGCACGTTTCACCGCGCGACGAATTCCTTCTGCTTCAATTTCTTCACTGGAATCACGTAAACCGGCTGTATCGGCCAAAATCACGGGAAACCCCGCTACATCTAAATGTGCTTCCACAATGTCGCGCGTGGTGCCTGCCGTTTGCGACACAATTGCGACTTCCCTTTTTGTGAGAGCATTGATAAGCGAGGACTTCCCCACATTCGGCACGCCCAAAATGGCAATTTGAAAGCCTTCACGTAAACGTTCGCCACGCCTATCATCCGAAAGGTGAGCCGAAATTTTTTGAATAAGGTCGGCAATATCGCGGTTGATTTCCTGTTCTTTTTCGGGGGGAATTTCTTCTTCTGGAAAATCAATAAAGGCTTCGGCATACGCCAAGTGATGCACCAGTTGTTTACGCCAACTTTCATATAACTGCCCCAAATTGCCATCCAGTTGGGCAAGAGCTTGCTTGCGTTGTTCTTCTGTTTCGGCATGCACCAAATCCAAAAGGCCTTCGGCTTCGGTCAAATCCATTTTACCGTTAATAACAGCTCGACGAGAATATTCTCCGCGTTCAGCCGGACGAAGTCCCGGAATTTCAGAAAGAGCTTGTTGAATTGCCTGAATAACTCCACGACCACCATGAATTTGCAATTCTGCCACATCTTCCCCAGTAAAACTGTGGGGAGCCTTAAAATACAAAACTAACCCCTTATCCAGTGTTTTTTTTCCAGAGTGAATTGTCCGAAAATAAGCATAATTAGATTTGGGATTTTTTAAGCCGCACAATTTTTCCAAGACAGTTAAAACGGCCGGACCGGACACACGTATAACCGCCACACCTGCCGTACCAAATCCAGAAGCCAGCGCATAAATGGTATCTCCCGATTGATACATTTATACCCCCTCCAATGCTTGATAAATGGCACCTTGCAATTCAGGAATCCCCTGACCTTTTTCAGAACTGGTCAAAATAATTTCAGGATAACAAGCCACATGTTCTTTACCGGATGCCACCGTCGTTTCAAAAACTTTTTTTTGATCTGCTTCCTTTAATTTATCAGCTTTTGTCAAAACAATTTGATAGCTCACCCCTGCCCGATCCAACATAATCATAATGTCTTCATCCACTTTTTTAATTCCATGACGCGCATCAATCAACAAAAAAACACGTTTCAGTTGGCGACGTTGACGCAAATACAAATGCACCATTTGTGTCCAATTTTGAACAAGTTCCACCGGCGCATTGGCAAACCCGTAACCCGGCATATCCACCAAACAAAAACGCGTTCCGAGTTTAAAAAAATTGATTTCTTGGGTACGCCCCGGCGTAGAACTGGCACGCGCAATCGGTTGTCCGGTCAAAGCATTGATAAGGGAAGATTTCCCCACGTTGGATCGTCCGGCAAAAGCAACTTCAGGTAATAAATCTTTGGGAAATGCGTCAAAATTGTTTGCCCCTCGCAAAAACGCAACCTTATTTTTAAACAGCTCTTTCCCCTTGGTTTCAAACATCAACCCACCTTTTTAATAATGTATTTTTGTTGAGCAATGGAAAGAATATTACTCCATGTCCAATAAATAACTAACCCTGAAGCAAATTGCCCCATCATAAAAGTAAAGATAACAGGCATATATTTGAACATATTTGCTTGAGCTTTATCCGTTGTAGGTGCAGGTGTCATTTTTTGTTGGATATACATGGTTATCCCCATAATAACCGGTAAAACACCTATATTCAAAAAACCGGGAATCGGCCACTGTAACAGTCCGAATAAAGTAAAAACAGAGCTGGGATCCGGTGCAGATAAATCCTGGATCCAACCGAAGAAAGGTGCTTGACGCATTTGAAGCGAAACTGATAACACCTTATACAAAGCATAAAAAACAGGAATCTGAATAAACATAGGCAAACAACCACCTGCCGGGTTAATTTTTTCACGCTTATAAAGGGCCAGCATTTCTTGTTGAAGTTGCATCCGATCATTTTTGAAACGTTCTTGAAGTTCCTTCAATTGTGGTTGAACTTTCCTCATTTTTGCCATAGAAATATAAGATTTTGTGGCAACAGGAAGAAGCGCCAAACGCAATAAAGTAGCAAATAATAAAATCGCAATTCCCATATTCCCCACCAACTTATAAAGCCATTGCAAAATAAATAAGAAGGGTTTTGTCAGAAAATAAAACCATCCGAAATCTATCGTCAAATCAAATTTTGGAATATTATAAAGCGTCATATAATCATTAATCAGGTTCAATTCTTTTGCCCCTGCAAACAACAACGTTTTACGCGTAATTGTTTGTCCTGCATTCAGCAAAGTTTCTTTTTCGGAAAAATCTGTTCGATAATTTGTTTCATTTTGAGAATCAGTAATTTCAAAAGTAATATTTTCTTGAGGGACAAAAACAGTTTGCCAATACTTATCCGTCACCCCTAACCAACCGTCTTGTGTCGTATAAGTAACCGTTTTATCCTTGGTTTCTTCAAAACGTTTTTCTTCCAATTTTTGATTTACCAAGGCAACAAAACCTGTATGAACCGAAGAACGTGAAGTATCCACTGTATCCTTTGAACGCGTAATTTGCCCTCTTAAATGGACAGGCAAAGGAACTTTTCCTAAATTTTTAATTGTATCCGTAATGGTAAACATGTAATGATCGTCCAGCGAAATGGTACGAACAAGTTCATAATCTTTTGTTTTGGAAACAAAAGTCGCCGGTTGATTTTGCGTAATGGAAGCATTTTTACCAGCAAGCAAAGGAATTTCCTGGCCGGAAACAAACCATGATAAACGTGTTTGATAAGCATCAGAAAGAAGCACCACATCAGGGGAATCTTTCGCCAATGTTTCTTTGTATTTTTTTAAGATAAGAGAATTTAATGTTAAACCGTTTCCGCTCCACGATCCCGTAACAAAATCATTTTGGGCAGAAACATCGGATAATTCTTTAGTTGAAACAACAGGCACTTGAACTATTGCAGGAGCGGGGATTTCAGGCTTTACAACCTCTGGTACAGGTTGAGTTTCCGGCACAGCTTTTTCTTCTGGTTGGCGATTAAAAACTTGGAAACCGATTAAAACAAATACCACCAATACCAAAGCCAAAAACATTTGACTTTCTTCTTTTTTTACTTGATCAGGCGTTTGACGCATTTTTATTCCTTTCTTTGATGAGGGGTATTTTACAAAAAAGCCCCCAAAATTGCAAGAGATTTCAAATTATTCTTTTGGAGGAACGGGATCATAACCTGATTTTCCCCAAGGATGACATTTCAAAAGACGCTTCAAAGTAAGCCAGGTTCCCTTTATACATCCATGGATTTCAATCGCTTGACGAGCATATTCGGAACAAGTTGGTTGAAAGCGACAACAACGCCCCGACAAAGAAGAAATCGTTAACTGATAAAAACGCACACAACTAATCAGAATTTTTTGCATCATCCGTTTCATGAAAATGTGTCAAAAGATATTCAAAATCATCAGACAATTGAGCATACGAACGTTCCAATGCTTCTGAACGTGCAATTAAAATGAGATCATGAGAAGGATATTTTTCCAACAAAGTCGGAGATAAACGTACAATTTCACGCATTTGACGACGCAACTTATTTCTGACAACAGCACGCTTATCAATTTTTTTAGAAACAGTAAACCCAACCCTCGTTTCTTTTTTTTTATTGGGACGCATTTGTAACACAAAACTTTTCGTAAATGCTTTGAAAGGAGCATTTCGCATTTCCAAAAAATCAAAGTGTCTTTTAATTCTGACTAAGGGCATTTTTACCTCAAAAAGCACCAACTCTTTTCAAGTGGTGCTTCCTTTTTTTAAAAACAACTATCCTTAAGCGCTGAGAGTCTTACGACCACGAGCACGGCGGGCATTCAAAACTTTACGTCCTCCCTTTGTTTCCATACGCGCACGGAAACCATGACGACGAGTACGAACCAATTTACTGGGTTGATATGTACGTTTCATTTTAAAAACTCCTTTTTTGAATTTGAATGAGCGTGATTATACAAGATTTTTTATCCCTTGTCAAGAATTATTTATTGACTTTCGAGGATAAAAAGCAGAAAATGATCATATGCGTTATTTACTTTTAATGTTTTTAACCTTTTTGGTTGGTTGTAAGGAAAAAGAATTGACACCGGTCGGTCAAGAATACCAGTTGATCGATTCTGAAATTCCCATAATTACATTGGGATTTAATCCTGACGGACGATTTTACGGAAAAGCGGTCAACGATTATTGGGGAAAATATCACATCTATGATAATACCATCAGCTTTTCGGGAATTACTAATACAATGAAATCCGGAACAAAACCGCAGATGAAAGCCGAAAGAGTTTATTTTGACAAATTGACAAACGGATACAGATTTGAGATTAAAGAGGAAGAATTAAAAATTTTTTTTGATGAAAAAGATGTCCTAATTTTCAAGAAATTAAAGTAAAATCAACATCCAAACAACAATCGCATTAACAAAAGACAAGAAAACCAAAAAACTACCCATATCTTTTGCCTGTCCGGAAAGAGGATGGCGTTCTTCTGAAATTCTGTCGACAACAGCTTCAATGGCTGAATTAACTGTTTCCATTAATAATATAAGGAATAAAGAAAATACCATTATCGCACGTTGGGTGGCCGTCAAGGTAAGACAAAAACAAACACAAAGGCCGACGATAAATACAAGCAAGTCTTGTCGAAACGCAATTTCATTTTTAAACAACGCTTTCCCCCCTTGCCAAGAATAGACAAAGGCTTTTAAAAGATGCTTACAACCGAATAAAAATCTTTTCATAACTTCACTATATACTAAAACAAAAATAAAAGCAAGATGTTTACTTGACATACCCGACAAGTCATATTATAATGCGGACAAACTTGAAAGGAAACCGAAATGCACTCTTTCTTACCTGCTTTTTTATATATTTGCTTTATCGGATTTTTACCGTTGATTTATGTAACGATTAAAACAGTTTCTTTGGAAAAATTAAAAAGTAAAACTTTTGTTAAATTATTAGTAAAAGACTTTATTCGCACCGTTCCCGTTTGTGCATTAGTATCATTACCTTTTCTAATTAAACCGGAAATCACAAAAATTTATTTGATAATCATACAAGCCATCTTTATGCCTTTAATGTTTTTAGAATTGGGCCATATCTATTTATTCGGGGTACGTATCGGTTTGAATACCTTTTACAGTTTTTTCGTTACAAATATGCGTGAAACAAAAGAATTTATCAGTCAAAATATCCCACCTGTTTTATATGTAGGGGGAATTTTGTTTTACGGATTTCCTTTTTATCTGATTACTTTGATTTCAACACCTTATTATTCTTCCTTATTTATTCAGGTACTCGTTGTTGTATGCGCCGCTCTTTTGGCTATCCCTTTTATTCATAATTTACCAAAACGATGGCCAAAGTTTAAGGATGGATACGTTCTGAATCCTTTTTCAAATTTGTTTTATCATTACTTTGCATATCGCAGAAATTATTTAGCCTTAAGAGAAAAAATTGCCCAAAATAAAGCGCCGACTTTTGATAAGATTACAGCCAATCTGAAGCAACCACAAACATACATTATTGTTATCGGCGAAAGTTCAAACAGCATGCATTATTCTTGTTACGGTTATACCAGAAACACAAACGAATTTACAGATGCACTTAAAGACGAAATCATTTCTTTTTCAAAAGTGACTTCCCAATTTGCTCAGACAATTCCTTCTTTGGAACAGGCAATTACTTTTGCTGATTCGGAACACCCGAATTACGTTTATACAAAGGGATCTTTAATCGATTATTTCAAACAAGCCGGGTTCAAAACTTATTGGTTATCCAATCAATATGCCTTGGATGAATTGGAAACTGTGATTACTGCATTAACTATGCATGCAGATTACAATAAATGTTTTAACTTTGGGGGAATGAAACGTTTTGAAAAAGCCGGATTAGATGGAGATATGCTGCCCGACATTCAAAAGATTTTAGATAATGAGGAAGAAAAAAAGGTCATTTTTGTTCATTTAATTGGATCACATTCTGCTTATGTAAATCGTTATCCGTCTGAATTTAGGTATTTCAAAGGAACTGTGCCCAGTAAAAAATTGTCAACCAAGAACCAAGAGCTTTTAAATTCGTATGATGATTCAGTTCGTTATACCGATTGGGTTTTAACCGAAATGATTAAAAAATTAAAAACGAAAAATGGAATAAGTTATCTGCTTTATTTTTCAGATCATGGAGAAGATGTCTTTGACAGCACCACAACAAAATTATTAGGACACTCCGAATTAGCCAATGAACCCATGACTTCTGTTCCGTTAAGATTATGGCTTTCAAAAGAATTGGAAGAAGTGCGACCTGATATCAAAGAAAGAAAGAAAAATTCAAATAAACCATATAAATTGGAAGATTTAATTCATACGGTTATCGATATTTCTTCGCTTTCAAACAAGGATTATAAACCGAAAAAAAGTATTCTAAATTCTGATTAGATGAATTTCCAAAAGAGGTTTTTTTCCAAAACGTTCCTTTAAAAAGGCGCGAACGACGTGACGCATCTTATCCTTAATCAAATTGTCTTCACCCGCACGTTCCGGTTCAATTTCAGCCAATGCCGAAGCAATCGCTTGTCCCAAATCACCCTTGACAGCTTCATCATCTGACATCAAGCCAAAAGTCGAAAGTTGTGGCGTACCAATAACTTGAGCATTATGGTCCACAACCAAAGTTAAAACGGCCGTTCCTTCGTCCATCATCTTACGACGTTTTTTTAACACATCTGCATTTAAGGGGACAATTTGATTACCATCCACAGCCAAAATACCAGAAGGAACATCCCCTATAATTTCCGGCGTTTTTTTCAAGGAAATCATTTGACCGTCATTAAGACCAAAAGCAAAAGGAATTCCCATTTCTTTTGCCATTTGTTGGTGACAATTAAGTTCATATGTATCCCCATGTACCGGCAATACTATATGGGGTTTTAATAAATCATACATTTTCTTTAAATCATCACCGGCATAGTGACCGGAAATATGAACAAGTTCCGTTTTTTCGGTAATAATTTCAATCCCTTTAGAACGCAATTTTTTCTGCAAAAGGTCAATTACTTTTTCATTCCCCGGAATCACACTGGATGAAAAAATAATTACATCCCCTGCCCCAAAAGAAACTTGATTGGGGGTTGGCATCAATGTTGTTAAATTATTCAATGCCGAATGTCGTTCGCCTTGTGAACCCGTACAAATATAAAGGACTTGAGTTTGCGGAAGTTCCAAAGCTTCCTGTTCCGATAAAAATTCAGGAATATCCTTGAAATACCCTGTTGCACGTGCAGCCGCATCAATACGCCAAAGACTGCGCCCCAATAAACACACAACCCGATTATTGGCTTTGGCTGCCTGATAAATACTTTGCATACGAACAACATTACTGGCAAAACAACCCACCGCAATTTTTTGATTGGGATATTGGCCTATTAATTTTGTGAGCGTTTTTTGAACATCTGCTTCATTGGCATGAACTTTTTCTTCAGAAGTATTTGTGGAATCACAAACAACGGCCAAAACGCCCTCTTTACCAAGAGCTTTTAAGGTTTCATAATCCGTTGTATCTTCAGCCACATTTTTTTCTTCAAAACGCCAATCCCCCGTATGAACCACCATCCCCGCTTTTGTCCGAATGGCTAGAGCATTTGCTTCGGGAATAGAATGCGTCATTTTGACAAATTCCACAGAAAACGGATCAAGAGTAATTTCGTCCCCTTGATTTACCATATGAAGATCTGCGCGTCCCAAAAGCCCCGTTTCAGCTAATTTACTTTCAATCAATTCTTTTGCAAAGGCTGTACAATAAATGGGACATTGCAAATCACGCCAAAGATATGGAATCGCCCCTATATGATCTTCATGTGCATGGGTAATCACCAATCCGACAATGTCCGATTTGTGTTCGGCCAAAAATTGAGGATCCGGAAGTAAACAATCTACCCCGGGCAAGTTATCATCAGGGAAGCCGATGCCACAATCCACCACCAACCACTTACCGTTTAATCCATAAGCAAAGCAATTCATTCCAACGCCTGTGGCACCACCAACCGGTACAAAGACCAGTTCATCTTTTGAAAAAACTAATTCAGTCATTATTTATCCTTCAAATTAAAAAATACATCTCCGACAGTCAAGGTTCGGGTTCCCGATTTTTGCTTTAACAAGAGCGCCCCTTTGGCATCAATTCCTTTGAAAATACCTTGCAATTCTGTATCTGCCAAATGAATAGAGATTTTCTTATGAATCCCTGTGGCATAACCCAACCAACGTTTACGGATTTCTTTGAAACCTTTTTTATCCAGTAAATCCAATAAAGTATTGTATTGTAATAAAATACGCTTAGCTAATGTCATGGGACGCAAACGTCCTGCTAAATTTGCCGTGGGATAAAGGATACCTTCTTCGGGGGAAGTCATCACATTCACACCAATACCGACCACCAATTTATCTTGTGTCTTTTCAATCAAAATACCGGCCAATTTTTTCCCCGAGAGCAACACATCATTAGGCCATTTCAGCGAAATATCAAAACCGGGCAAGCTGTCAGCAACAGCAACCGCCGTCAAAAAAGGAACTGCCACATTATCTTTGCCCAAATCAGGTAAAACCAATGACATGTAAAGATTTCCTTTCGGACTTTGCCAAGTGCGCCCATAACGACCGCGACCAGCCGTTTGACTTTCCGCCATTACAACCGTCCCGACGGGGCACAATAAAGCCGTTGCATTTGTGCTTTCCAGTGTATCAAATTGATGTATATCCCATTTCATACTTTTTATTATACATGATTTATAAACGAAAAGCAAAATAATTCTTGACTTTATTTCGGAAAAAAGTAAAAATAAAAATAGGTTATTTCATCCAAGGGGAAAGCAACAATGCGAAATAAATACAAGCATACCCTTTCCGGAATCTTGATTGCCATGTGCTTTATGTGCATCGGCGTCTGGACGGGAAGAATTTTGTCTGTCCATAATTTCAGACGCCCCTCCATCTTTTCTTTGCAGGAAAAATATGAAAAAAAATTAGAGAACAAATTGGTTGATTTATTAGAACCAACTATAGGGATCGGAAATATTCAAGCTGCAGTTCAAGCTGAAATAAAACGTCAAAAAATCATCAAAAAACAATTTGATCCCCAAAACAAAACACAAACTGTTATTCGTGAAAATGATCCTGTTTTGGTAGGACAATCGATAAGTGTTTTGATTAACGGAGCATCAAAGAATAAGCTTTCCGCATATGAACGTTTGATAAAAACGGCCGTTGGTTTTAATCAAGAAAGAGGCGATAAATTAACCGTTGAGATATTGCCCTTTGCCCCTGTTTCTTTTTGGAGTTTCGGATTAAGTCCTATGTGGTTGATAAGAACCGGAGGAGTTTTATTCCTTTGTATTTTAGCCGGAATCATTTGGTTATGCTTTGAATGGATTAACATCTTCTCACAAAAAAAGAATTGCTTAACTTATCCAGCCAGTAATAATGATTTATGGCAACAAATTGAAAATATCCCGACAAATGAATTGGCCAATTTATTAAAGTCAAATCGACCTGAAATAACTGCATTTGTATTGTATCGTTTACCACAAGAAAAATCTGCCGGCATTGTTGATTTATTACCAACCGATTATATGAATCAAGTAACCTTACATCTGAATCATATTGAAAAATTACCCCCCGCAGATAAATCTATTCTTTTACAGGAAACAGAAGAGCATCTGGTTAAAATCGTAAAGGCATTTCAATGGAATAATAAAACCTCTGATTTCACCTTTAATAAATTGAAAAATTGGAATGATAAAGAAATACAAGCCTTACTGCATTATGTCAGTAAAAACGATTTAGTGAACGCTTTACAAATAGCTCCCAAGGAAATTCTAGAAAAATTCCAAAAGAATATTCCGTCTGATTTATGGGAAACATTGGTCCAAAAAATACAATTAAATTCTTGTTCAAAAGAAGAAAGTGAACAGGCACAAAAGAAAATTTTACACACTGCAGAACTTCTAAAGGAAAAAACTTAATGCCCTTTATTGATTCTGATTTTTTATTAGATGAACACAACACCCTTTCACGT